>DASQYQ010000161.1:0-6809 GCA_035639115.1 Sphingomicrobium sp.
GAAGCACGATCTTCCACTCGCCTTCGCGGAGCTTCCACAGCAGGAACGGCGCAACGAACAGCGGATGAAACACCAGCTGGTGAAGCCCCACGGCGAGGAATCCCGTGACAATTGCGACGGAGTTCCACAATTTGCCGCCGCGAAGGAAGGCGGCGAGCCAGATCAGGTTCAGCGCCAGATGCCCCGTCATCGAGAAGTCAGTCATCGCGTTGACGAGCATCTGCGTCGACAGCGCGTAAACGAGCAGCACGACGACGCGCGTCTGGCCCCGCAGGCCGAACGCCCGCTTAGCGATGTCGAGCAGCGCCACTCCGCCGAGCAGCACGAGTACCGGGTTGTACCAAGCGGGATCGGCGACCTTTGAGAAGGCGAGCCGGAGCATCGCATTTACCGGCAGGTACGATGACACGAACCCGACTGGATGATTGCTGTTCAACAGGAACCTCGGCACCAGCGCCAAGGCATAGTTACGCCACTCCGGCGCGATCGGCATTGCCAAGCGGCCGCTGCCGAAGATCGCCATGTCGAAGACGACCATATGTTCGTCGCGCGATAGAGGGAAATTGCCCATTAGGGCGTAGCTTCCCCAGGCCAGAAGCGCGCAAAGCACGAACCCCGCGGCGAGCAGCACCCACGGCGACGGCAGTCGTGACGGCAGCGACCATCGCGGCCGCCAAAGCGCCACCAGCACGAAAGCTGCCGAGGCGACCACCAGAACCGGCACGTCCTGCGTCTGTACCAGCGACAGCGCCATTACCGGTGCGCGTAGCGACGTCGCCCACCAGGTGAGCAGCGCAAGCAGAGCGCCGCAGACAATCGTCCATCGGCTCCAAGCCGCTAGCTCGACTGGGCGTGTCGTAGGGGTCCACGGCTTCATTACGTCCTTCTTAAGCAACATGATTAAAGAAAGAGTGAGCGCACCCGCGCGTACAGGGACCGAAGCCGCGCGAATGACGCTGATTAGCTCTTTTTAAAAGTTTCCACCCTATTCACCCTCGCAATACTCAGCAGCAAAAGCGGATGACCTAAGGCATGAGCGCATTCGGAAAGCGTGGAGGAATCGGTGGTGGCCGTCCGAGCTTCGGCACGGCCAAGCCGATGAAGGGCGGCCCCGGCGGCGCGCCGATCATGCCCTCGTCAGAGCCGGAGGGTGGCGATCAGTTTCCTCCGATCGACGAACTTGCGACTTCCAGCGAAGCTCCCGCAGGCGATAGTGGAGCGACCGGCGGCGGGGCCGGTTCGACTGCTGCCATGGATCGCCTGACCGCCCGTCAAAACGGCAGCGGCGAGCAGGGCAGCAGCAAGTCGGAGGGCTTCGAGGCCTCAGTCCATCGGATCAAGGAGCAGGTCCTTCCGCGCCTTCTGGAGCGCGTCGACCCCGAAGCTGCGGCCACCCTCAGCAAGGATGAACTCGCCGAGGAATTCCGCCCGATCATCTCGGAAGTGCTCGCCGAGCTCAAGATCACGCTCAACCGGCGCGAGCAGTTCGCGCTCGAGAAGGTGCTCGTCGACGAGCTTCTCGGCCTCGGCCCGCTCGAGGAGCTGCTCGCCGATCCGTCGATCAGCGACATCATGGTCAACGGTCCCGACCAGACCTACGTCGAGCGCAAGGGCAAGCTCGAGCTGGCGCAAATCCAGTTCCGCGACGAGGAGCATCTGTTCCAAATCGCACAGCGCATCGTGAACAAGGTCGGCCGCCGAATCGACCAGACCACCCCACTCTGCGACGCGCGTCTCCAGGACGGCAGCCGCGTCAACGTGATCGTGCCGCCGCTGTCGCTTCGCGGCACCGCCATCTCGATTCGTAAATTCTCGGAGAAGCCGATCACGCTCGACATGATGAAGGGCTTCGGCTCGATGTCTGAGAAGATGGCGACAGTGCTGAAGATCGCCGGCGCGTCGCGTATGAACGTCGTTATCTCCGGCGGTACCGGCTCGGGTAAGACGACGATGCTCAACGCCTTGTCGAAGATGATCGACCCGGGTGAGCGCGTGATCACCATCGAGGACGCCGCCGAGCTTCGTCTGCAGCAGCCGCACTGGCTTCCGCTAGAAACGCGTCCGGCCAACCTGGAGGGCCAGGGCGCGATCACCATTCGCGACCTTGTCATCAACGCCCTGCGCATGCGTCCCGATCGAATCATCCTTGGTGAGATTCGCGGCAGCGAGTGTTTCGATCTCCTCGCTGCCATGAACACGGGCCACGATGGTTCGATGGCGACGCTCCACTCCAACAGCCCGCGCGAATGCCTGGCTCGTATGGAGAACATGGTCATGATGTCGGACATCAAGGTGCCGAAGGAAGCGATCTCGCGTCAGATTGCGGATTCGGTCGACCTCATCGTCCAGGTGAAGCGCCTCCGCGACGGTTCGCGCCGCACGACCAACATCACCGAAGTGATCGGGATGGAAGGCGACGTTATCGTAACTCAGGAGCTGTTCAAGTTCGAGTATCTGGACGAGACGGCCGACGGAAAGATCCTCGGCGAATATCGCTCGATGGGCCTGCGCCCCTACACCCTGGACAAGGCCAAGCAGTATGGCTTCGACCAGCCTTATCTCGAAGCCTGCCTCTAAGCTCTTACTTTTTAGCCGCCGTGTCGACAGCTCCTGAACGGCGGCGACTATCGTCCAGAAGTGCTTCTCGGGCCGCGGATTGCAGAGCCTTTGGTTCTACGGCGTACAGTTCCCTGACGTCGCCCAGCCTTAGCCGCTTCGTGAGATCGGCAAGAAGCTTTCGATCCGCGTAGCTGTGCGCGTCGGCCGGATCGTCACCCTGGTCGTCAACGAAGCTGTCGAGGACATCTGTTCTGGTCTTTTCCGCAAGGGCGACTTCGACAAGCTTGGCGCGAAATTCGAGTTCCCACGGCTTCAAATCCTTGAACCGCGCCTTGTCGGCGAAGTGCTGCGCCTCGTGAGCGAGAAACGACACCCGAAACTGCTCGTCTCGGAGGCTGTCGTATCGCGGAACCACGACATATAGGCCACCGTCCGTCGTCCAGCCGCCGGTCGAGGAGCGTCCGCACGTCGCATAATATGACCAGCCGAAGCTCTTGAAACCATCGAGATAGTAAACCTTAACTCGGAACTGCGCTTCCGGAAGAGCGACAGGTGTGTCGACTTCCTCCTGCTTTCGCCACACCATCAACTCGCGCAAAAGGCCCGTCCGTCCCTCGAGCGAGTGGAGACCAGCGGCACCGAGGCGCTTTTTGAGCAGCACGTCGAGATCCGCCCCCGTGCGCGCCTTCAAGAGCTTCCGAAGGGAAGCATCCAGCCGCCGTTCTTCCTGATTGCGAACGTCGGGGCGCGTCAGAGCGGCGTACCAATATGAGTAATAGATCGCGAGAACTCTATCCGCGAAGCTTGCTGGCCTGGAGGTTGTCGCCGGCACGGCCGAACCAAACCTTGTTCGCATGCAAGTCACGAAATTGCGGTCCTTCACCGATAGTGAAGTCGCATCGACGCCCCGCAACAATTCAAGCGCGTGGCGGGCATCTGCCTGGAGCGCCGCTCCTCGAGCTTCGCCGAGAGTTTCTGCAGAAGATGGCTGCGCCGAGCTCGCCAGTGCAGCGATGAAGATCATCACAACGTGCATGACCTCCATTTTCGTTCCTGACGGCGACCCCCGTCTTGAACGGATTTGACCGCGTCAGCGATCGACGGTGATTCACACCTGGCCGGCCAGGATTAGCGGCTGACCTGCAAAAATCGTCGGATCTTCGGCTTCATACCAAAGCTTTCGCAGGCTCTTGGGCAGCGCATCGCGCACCTTGTTGATCTGACCCTCCGAGATGTGCCGCGACAGCACCCGAAAGACGGAGCGCACCGCCTCACCTGGATCGACGGGTCTCGTGTCGCTCAGCCATTCCGCAACTTCGGCGACGAAGTCCTCGCGGCTGCGAAGATCGCTCGGCATGTGCCCGGGCTCGAACTGATCGTAATAGACCCCCCTGATGAGTAACGGCAGCTGGGCGCCGAGATGGGCCGCGAGGTTCACAGTCAGACGGTCGCGCAGCTTGTGCAGCACCGTCGAAAGCACCTTCCATGCGACCTGCTTGTCGGGCCCGAGATCGTTGCAGATCTCGTTCAGCCAGATGTGGGTGGTCTCCAGAGTCCTGTCGAAAACGTCGAGGCCGCTCGCGCTCATGGTCCCGCTCCTAGATGATGGATTCGCGCCGCTCGTCCGCGCGAACGCTTCTGCAATGGTGCATGTTCCCTAAGGCCGAAACATGTGGAGGCACCCGGGACCAGCCTGATGCGAATTAGTCGCCGAAACTGGGACGCGGGATATTGTCGCTTCGGCCGGGCGGTTACAGCTTTGTCATGAGGATTCAAGCGCTGCTATAATGCGCTCGCGCTAGGTAAAGGAAGCCAGCGCTGGGCCGGAAGGCGAGCGGACCTGCATGCGAATTGCCGAGACTGCAGAACGAATAGTCTATCGCATTGCCGGCCTGCCTGTGGCGCTGGGTGTGCTGATTGGCGTGGACAGAGCCGAGCGGTCCGATCCGCTTCGGTCGGCATTCGCGCATCGCTACTGGCATCCGGACGGCGTCCGCGAATGGTCTGAACTCATGGGTGGGGTCCTGCTTTGGCCGCTGGCCCTTCTCGTTGCTTCGGTCTGGTTCACGTGGCGCAGCGGAGCCGCAATCCGGAGCCGGCACGACAAACGTGTAGTTTCCCAGCTTCGTGAGCAGGTGAAGCTCTATTTCTCGGCCGGCGTGCTGGCGCCTTGGTATTACATCTTCTCCCTGCATGATGACGGCGATGGACGCGTCGGAACCTTCATCGAGCGGTTCGAGACCAAGACCTGCTACTTCCGCCTGTTGAAGCCGCTCAAAGGGACGCCGCTCAATGACAAGGACCGCTTTGCTCGCTTTTGCGGAGACCACGGAATCCGATGTGTCCCGACGCTCATGCATCTCGAAGGAAGAGATCCGGCGCGCTACCTTCCAGACCAGGATCTATTCGTTAAGCCCGCCGCAGGCCGCGGCGGCCGCGGTGCCGAGCGGTGGGACAGGATCGGCCCGTACTTCTTCAGCGGACCTGGCGGCACTCGTTTATCTGGAGACGAGCTCTTGGAAAGGCTTGTCGAACAGTCGAGACGTCGACCGCTCATCGTTCAGCCGAGATTGACGCCTCATCCGGAGCTTGCCTCGATTACCGCCGGAGCACTTCCAACCATGCGGGTGCTCACCTGTCTCAACGTGGATGGCGAGCCGGAAGTGATGGCCTCAATGCTGCGGACATCCTTCGGAGCCAACAGAACCGTCGACAATCTCCACGCCGGCGGCATCGGAGCGCTTGTCGACGTCGCTTCCGGAAGGCTGTCGCGGGCGAGTAATCTCGGCGCCGACGCGCGTCTCGGCTGGTTCTCCACACATCCCGATACGGGCGCTGAGATCGAAGGCAAAATCGTTCCCTGCTGGGAAGAAGCAAAGACGCTCGCCGTCGCCGCGCATCGGCACTTCAGCGACCGGGTCGTCATTGGCTGGGACGTGGCAGTCCTCGACGACGGGCCCATCTTCGTCGAAGGCAACGGAAATCCAGACCTCGACATCCTCCAGCGCTTCATGCCCGTGGGTCTTCGCGAGCATCGTTTCGCCGAGTTGCTGGCCTACCACCTTCGCGAACGCGGGGCGATCCCGAAGCGGGCAGCCTAGCCATCTGCTTTGGAAAGAGAAAATGGCATGCGTGCCAACTGCTTCGCGATGAATCTTGAGATCGCAGCATAAAGGCCCGCCCTCGTTAGAGAGCGGGCCTCGTTTATCAGAAGAACGGTCGTCCTTCTGACGGTTTGGCCAGTCCACAGGGGGGCGGACCGACCAACCGGCATGGGGTGGAGGTGTGCCGACTCCCACCCCTGCCTAGGCGTTGCGTGCTTACTCGCCGCGTTCGCCGCGCTCGACCGGCGCCGGGGGCGGCGGAGGAGGCGGAGGCGGAGGCGGCGGAGCGGGCTGCTCGACCACCGGCGGCGGCGGCGGTGGTGGCGGTGGCGGCGGCGGAGCCGCGTGACCGCCAAGCGGCAGCACGATCTTGAAGTTGCCGCTGTGGCTCGTCACGTCGCCGTTGAACTCGCCCTCGTAGCCGATGCGCAGGTCAACCGGTCCAACCTTGCCGCCGATGCTGACCCCGGCCAGGAACGCACCCCGCTTCTGAGCCGAGGAGACGATGTTGAAGTCGTTCTCCGGATCCGGAGTGAACCACTCGTGGACCGAGCTCGTGCTGTCGCCGAAGCGGTAGCGGTAGCCAAGGTTCAGCTCGGGAACCACGCCGCCCATCTGGGTCGCCCACTTGACGCCGCCGGTGAGGTAGCTGTGGTTCGACTTGCCGCTGCCGATGGTGAGGTCGGCGCCATTGCCGTTCCGCTCGTCGAACCCGTCGAGCTTGGCGTTGACATAGTCGTAGTTGAGGTACGGCGTGATGACCGAGTTGGCGCTCATCGAGAACCTGGCGCCGCCATGGAGGCCGAAGGTCCACATCTTGACGTCGGGGTTGCCGGTCGGGTTGGCCACGAAGTTCGTGCCCGTGCCCAGCCCAGCGAAGTTGATGTGGCGGTTGGAATCGCCCGAGAAGGCGCTGTAGGTCGTCACGCCCTTCAGGAAGAAGGCGCCCGGATCATAATCGGCATAAGCGCCGATCTGCCATCCATTGCCCTTCGCGCTGTCGCCGAACTGGCTGTCGTGGACGTTGTTCGAGACATAGCCGCCCTCGAGCCCGAGGATCGCTGCTGGCGACACGTTGGTGTCGACCCCGATCAGCCCGGTGAACCGCTTCGAGCGCGAGTCGCCCGCCTCGATGTCGCCGTCGGC
>DASQYQ010000162.1:0-3363 GCA_035639115.1 Sphingomicrobium sp.
ATGCTGATGTACTCGTAAGAGAGTCCATGAAAGCCATATCGGCGGATTCCGAGTTCGTTCAGTTCGCGCGGTAGCGCGAACATCTGCGCGACTTGGGGTTGAACGCGATGGAAGGCCGTATCGAAGCAGGCGACCTGCGAAACGTGAGGCGCAGCCGACGCGATGGCTTCGATCGCCGCGAGATTGTGTGGCTGGTGAAGAGGCGCGAGTGGACACAGCTTCTTGAGTTCCGCGATCACGTTCGAATTGATCAGGCTGGGCGAGGCGAAGTGAATACCGCCATGCACGACACGATGGCCGACACCGCCCACTCTCCGGCCCCCAAGCAAACCAATGGCCGTTTCGAGGATCATCGTCGTCGCCGAAGCGTGGTCGAGATCGCCCCCTTTCCAATCGCGCTCGATCAGCTTCTCGCCCTCAGAGTTCTTGACAACGAGGTGGGGCGCTACCCCGAGCTTCTCGACCTGACCGCGGAAGATAATCGGATATTCGCCGTTATCTTCGAACAGGGCGAACTTGATGCTCGAGGAGCCGGCGTTGATGACCGCAAGCGGCTCCATTGCAAAGCTCCATCATTGAACGGCGGCGGCGGCGTCTACGCGCCGCGAAGCCGCGAGAAGGAGAGCTACAGCGCAAGAGGCGAGCCGTGCTGGAAGACTGTCGGCACGGCTGGTGAGGATGATCGGAACGCGCGCTCCCAACACAATCCCGGCAGCATCGGCGCCCGCAAGAAAGGACAGGCTCTTCGCGAGCATGTTTCCCGCTTCGAGATCGGGAACGACCAGGACATTTGCCCGCCCGGCCACCGGCGACTTAATCTTCTTGATCGCTGCGGCTTCGGGGCTGATTGCATTGTCGAGCGCTAGCGGTCCGTCGATCGCTGCTCCGGTGATCTGTCCGCGGTCCGCCATCTTGCAGAGCGCAGCGGCCTCAAGCGTTGATGCGACGTCCGGGTTGATGGTCTCCATCGCGCTGAGGATGGCGACTCGAACATCCGTCACGCCCATCGCATGGACCATGTCGATCGCGTTCTGAACGATGTCGATCTTGTCCTTGAGAGTTGGCGCGATGTTCACTGCCGCATCCGTGATTACCAGCGGCTCTGAATGCCCTGGTACATCCATGATGAAGCAGTGACTGATGCGTCGCGATGTTCTGAGGCCTGTGTCCCGCGCGACAACTGCTCCCATCAATTCATCGGTGTGGAGGCTGCCCTTCATCAGAGCCTCGGCTTTGCCTTCGCGGACCAGAGCGACCGCCTTCGCGGCCGCGTCGTGGCTGTGCGCCGCTTCGACGATTTCGAAGTCGCTGATGTCGAGCTTATTGTCGGCTGCCGCCTTTTCGATCTTGGACCGAGGGCCGACGAGAATCGGAACGATAAGTTTGAGCTTCGCTCCTTCGACGGCACTTTCCAGTGACGATTTGTCACAGGGATGCGCAATCGCGGTCCTCGCGGGGGCCAGCCGTTGGGCGCGGGAGATCAGCCGCTCGTATTTCTCATGAGATCGCGGCTTTGGCCGCGCTTCCGCTTCGAGGATCGGCATCTCTCTGCTCCTTGCTTCAGCTGCAAGCTGAAATTGCTCATCATCGAGGCCTTGAGCGCTTCGATTCCCCCGACATTGCGACGGCGACCGTCGTCGGCATTAGTCGTGAGGTCGGGCTGATTGCATCCGGGATAGCCCGCAGTTGACTGCGGCGCATGGTTGAGCAGCCGTTTTACCCTTGCCAGGATGCCCTCAGGACGTGGGGGGGTAATTTGCCGCCGCGTTATAGGGGTTCGCCCGATGACGGGTGTGACGCAGCCAGCCTATCGCCGCCTCAGACGTGACCCTTGGGGATTGCGGTCATTCGCGTGCTTCCGGGCGTGTCCGACCAGGTCTGGAGTTCCGCAGCCCCAGAACCGGAGCAGTGCCATGGATTTGCAGTTAGATCTCCGCGAATCGACCCAGACTCCCGAACTCGACTACTCAGAACCGCCCGCAGGATCTGACCGCCGATCCTTCATGATGCGCAGCGCCATGGCTGCCGCGGTCGTGGCGCTTGGTGGGCGCGTCAATCCGCTCTGGGCGCAGACCCCAGCGGGAAAGCCGCTCGGTGGCGGCGACGTCGACCCGAACCTTGAAGTGGTGAAGGATACCAAGGGACCGGTGATGACGCTGGTCGACGAATTCTACAAAGTGGGTCCCGGCCCTTCGTCTTCACACACGATCGGCCCGATGCGGATCACCTATGATTTCTACCAGCGCGTGTCGAAGCTCCCTGCCGACCAGCTTGCGCAGGCGACCGCGCTCAGGGTCAACCTGTTCGGAAGCCTGAGCGCCACCGGCAAAGGCCACGGGACCGAGCGCGCGGCGCTTGCCGGCCTGATCGGTTACGAGCCGGCGACGATCGATCCGGTTGCGGTTCTCGACAAGATGGCCGCGGAGCCGGACAAGGTCTATCCGGTCAAGCTCGGGGCGAAGACCATCAACGCCTCGCTCAAGGACATTATATACGACGCGCCCAAGGGCGATTTTCCGCATCCGAACACGCTTCGGGCCTATCTCCTGGCTGGCGACAAAGTCCTGCTGGAACAGGAATATTATTCCGTAGGCGGCGGCTTTATCGAATGGAAAGGCTATCAGCCGCCGAAGAAGAATCCGCCGAAATATCCTTATTCGAACATGTCACAGGTACTCGAGCACCTGGACCGCGACAAAATCACGCTCGCCCAGCTTGCCTATGCGAACGAGCTGGCGATCTCAGGTCGTGACAAGGCCCAGGTGGACGCGTTCCTAGACAAGATCCTCGGTGCGATGCGTGCAACGGTGAAGACTGGCTTGAACGCTCCGGAGGGCACTCTTCCGGGGCCGATCAAGCTCAAGACGAAAGCCGGCGAGGTCTACAAGAATGCGAAGATGGTGCAGGAGCCGGCTCGCCGGGCGATTGGGATGGTCTCCGCCGCCGCGCTCGCCGGATCGGAAGAGAATGCGCGCGGACATCTCGTCATCACTGCCCCGACCGGCGGATCTGCGGGTGTCATGCCTGCGGTCATTTACTCGCTAGATACCGAAGGCGCGAAAATGCCGGACCAGAAGCTTCGGGAGGCGCTGCTCGCGGGCGCGATCGTCGGCTATCTGTGTAAGCACAATGCGACGCTCGCCGCAGCGGAGGGAGGCTGTCAGGCCGAGATCGGCGTCGCTTCGGCAATGGGGGCGGCAGCCATTGCCCAGGCCCACGATGCCTCTCCGATCATTGCCGCCAATGGAGCCGCGGCTGCCCTCGAACATCATCTCGGAATGACGTGCGACCCGGTAGCCGGCTTCGTGCAGGTGCCGTGCATCGAGCGTTGCGCATTCGGCGCGGTCAAATCGTGGACCGGCT
>DASQYQ010000163.1:0-3971 GCA_035639115.1 Sphingomicrobium sp.
CTTCTTGTCGGTATATTTTTCGGTGTAGTGCCCGCGCGAGTAGGCCATGTCGACCGAGCTCGCGACGTCGACCTTGTCGCCGGTGATCTGGACGTCGATCGCCGGGTCGGTCAGCGCGGTCGCGTAGAATTGGCGGATGGCGGTCGAGCCATCAGCGGGCGCGGCTCCCGGAGGAATGAAATAGGCATCGTCGGCATAGTGGCCGGCAAGCCCTTCTGTGTCCTTCGCTTTGACGTCCTTGTTCCACTTGTCCTCGTCCTTCTTGATCGCCTGCTTCACGCTGTCGGCGCTCGCGCCGTTGCCCGCAGCGGTCTTGTTGCAGCCGGTGAGCGTAAGCGACATCGCAGCGGCGCCGAGCAGCGCCAGAGAAGTTGAATTGCGCATAGGAGCCCCCTCCTTGTTCAGAGCATTTCGAACCAATCACCATTCGAGCGTTCAGGCAACCGTTGCTCCTGCCTCCCAGCGGAATTGACCGGCGTCAGACTCGTTAACTCTGGCGTGAGGCGCGGTCATCACCGCTCAACTTTATAGCACGAACCGAATAGCCGCGCTTGCAATTATATTAGTACGTTCTAAATTAGCTGTTGCTAATGGAAAAGGTGCCCTCCCCCGCCGAAATGGCTGCAAGCGCTGGCGAAGCGTCAGCGCTTCTGAAGACTCTCGCCAATGAGCACCGACTACTCATTCTCTGTCATCTGATTGCGGAGGATGAGATGCCCGTCCGCGAGCTCGTGTCGCGGATTGGCCTCAGCCAGTCCGCGCTGTCGCAGCATCTCGGCCGGCTTCGTGACGAGGGACTGGTCGGTTTCCGCCGTGACGCGCAGACGCTCTTCTACCGGGTCTGCGACGAGCGTGCCGCGAGGATTCTCCTACTTCTGAACGAGATGTTCTGCGCTGCTGCCGGCCCCGCCGATTTGCGGAAATCCCGTATGGCGCCCGCCCGGCCCCGTCGGGACAAGGTCACGAAAGGAGACTGAAATGCACACCGACCCGATCCTCGATCAGGCGCAGCGGCTCACTGAGCGCACTCTTCGCGGAGATGTCGCGCGACCGGTGGTCCGGACCTTCTTCGACGAAGCGACCTTTACGGCCACGCACGTCATCCACGACCCGGTCACGAGAAAGGCCGCGATCGTAGACAGCGTGATGGATTTCGACGAACCGTCCGGACGCACGTCCTTCGCCGGCGCGCAGCTGGTCATCGACTATGTCGAAACCGAAGCGCTGACGGTCGAATGGCTCCTCGAGACGCATGCCCATGCCGACCATCTGTCGGCCGCGCCCTATCTCAAGCAGAAGCTCGGCGGCCAAATCGCGATCGGTGCCAGGATCCGGACCGTCCAGGAGGTTTTCGGCAACATCTTCAACGAGGGAACGGAGTTCGCCCGCGACGGATCTCAGTTCGACCGCCTGTTCGAGGACGGCGACCTGTTCACCGTCGGCGACCTGCCAGCCATCGCTCTGCATGTTCCCGGGCACACTCCGGCGGACATGGCCTATGTGATCGGGGACGCCGTGTTCGTCGGCGACACGCTGTTCATGCCCGACTACGGAACTGCGCGATGCGACTTCCCGGGCGGCGACCCGCGCCAGCTCTATCGCTCAATCCATCGCCTCACCTCGCTTCCCGGCGAGACACGCGCCTTCCTCTGCCACGACTACCAGGCTCCGGAGCGGCCCTATTTTTCCTGGGAGACTACGATCGCCGCGGAGCGCGCCGGTAACATCCATGTCCACGAAGGCATCGGCGAGGACCAGTTCGTCGCGATGCGCACCAAGCGTGATTCCACGCTCGCCATGCCGAAGCTCATTCTTCCCTCGGTGCAGGTGAACATGCGCGCCGGCCGCCTCCCGGAGCCGGAAGGAAATGGAACGGCCTACCTCAAGCTGCCCCTGAACGTCCTGTGATGGTGCCACTCACTCTCACGCACATCGTTGCGACAATCGTCGGCGGCCTGTTGATCGGCACCGCCGCCGGGCTGTTCCTCCTGCTCTCCGGCCGCATCGCCGGGGTCAGCGGCCTCGCAGCACGAGCGCTCACCATCGCTGACAAGGGCCCGCCGTGGATCCAGGCCGTTGCCTTCGTCATTGGCTTGCCCGCCGGGACGATCGCCGTCTGGACGCTCTTGGGAACGCCCGCTCCGCAAATGACCTCGTCGGTGCCGTTGCTGGTGAGCGGCGGACTGCTCGTCGGCTTTGGAACCCGGCTCGGCAACGGCTGCACGAGCGGGCACGGGGTCTGCGGCATCGCGCGCCTCTCGCGACGCTCGATCGTCGCCACCGGCACCTTCATGTTCGCCGGCTTCGCGACCGTGTTCGTCGTGCGCCACCTCCTCGGAGCAGGCTCATGAAGCATGTGTTTCCCGGCTTGCTCGTCGGCTTCCTCTTCGGCGCTGGACTTGCCCTCTCCACCATGATCGACCCGGCGCGCGTGCTCGGCTTCCTCGACGTTGCCGGGGCATGGGACCCGACGCTCGCGATTGTGATGGCAGCCGCCCTCATTCCGTCCGCCGCCGCTTATGCTCTCTCGCGGCGGATGAGCCGACCGATAATGGCCGAGGAATTCTGCATCCCCCGCACTCGCGGCCTCGAAGGCCGCCTGCTCGCAGGGGCGACCCTGTTCGGAGTCGGCTGGGGCCTCGTCGGCCTTTGCCCCGGTCCGGCGATTGCCGATCTCGCCTTCGGCAAATGGGAGGTGTGGCTGTTTGTCGCCGCTCTGGTCGTCGGAATGTGGCTTCAGCGCCTCTACGCAGACATGCGCGATGGACGAGCCGCACCGCTTGCAGGCGCTGCGAGATGATCGTTCCAAAGCCCCTCACGCCCGGCTTTTCGGTCGCCGGCCAAGTCAGCATCGGCGATCTTCCACACATCGCAGCGACCTATCGCACGCTCATCAACAATCGACCGGACGGGGAAGAGCCCGGGCAGCCTTCGTCCGCGGATCTCGAGGCGGCTGCACGAAGCCTCGGTCTCCACTATGCTCATATCCCCGTTACCCGACAGATTTCGGCCAAGGACGTCGCTGTCTTCGTCAAGGCGCTTTCGAACGTTCGAGGGCCGACGCTGGCCTTTTGCCGCACCGGTAATCGATCCACGAGGCTGTGGGCGCTGTCGCAGGCCGGCAAGCGCAGCGTCAGGCGCATTCTCGCTGCGGCTGCCAACGCCGGCTACGACCTCGATTCGCTGGAGCCCAGACTTCTACAGGCCGCGCCAGCCAAGTGACGCTGGAACCGCTGCAATATCTGCTCGGCGCCTTCTCAGGAGCGCTCGTCGGCTTCGTGCTCGGGCTGGTCGGAGGCGGCGGATCGATCCTCGCGGTTCCGCTGATGGTCTATCTCGTGCGGGTCCGCGATCCCCACGTCGCCATTGGCACCAGTGCGCTTGCAGTCGCTGCCAACGCCGCTTTCGGCCTTTTCAGCCATCATCGCATCGGCAATGTGAAATGGCGCTGTGCCCTGGTTTTCGCGGTGTCGGGAATCGTCGGCGCGGCGATCGGCTCGACGCTGGGCAAGGCGTTCGACGGTCAAAAGCTCCTGTTCCTCTTCGCGCTGGTGATGATCATTGTCGGCGTGCTGATGCTTCGTCGTCGCGGGCACGTGGGCGCTGCCGGAGTGAGGCTCGGCAAGGAGAATGCGGCCAAGCTTGTCCTTTTCGGTTTCGGAACCGGCCTTTTCTCGGGATTCTTCGGGATCGGCGGCGGGTTCCTGATCGGACCGGCTTTGATCGCCGCGACAGGCATGCCGATGCTGATGGCCGTCGGCTCGTCTCTGGTCGCCGTCACCGCCTTTGGGCTGACCACGGCAGTCAATTATGCGCTGTCCGGCTTCGTCGACTGGCCCCTCGCGTCTCTTTTCATCGCGGGCGGGTTCCTCGGCAGCTTCGGCGGAACTCGTGCAGCCAAGGCGCTGTCAGGAAAAGGACGTCTGACCGCTTTATTTGCGGGCCTGATATTCGTCGTTGCCGCCTACATG
>DASQYQ010000164.1:0-3942 GCA_035639115.1 Sphingomicrobium sp.
CGAGCAGCCCAACCATCGCGTTGACGATGCACTTTTCGTCGACGACCTCCCCGAGCGGCCGTTCGCCATTGCGGGCGAGCTCAGCCAAACGGTGCACCGACGCCCGGGTCAGCGCCTGCCGAAGCGGCGTTCCTGGGTTGATGAATGCTGCGTTGGGCACGTGGAGGCCCATCAGCTCCATCATCATCTGATTGCTGTTGGCGGTGCCGTAGAAGGTGCAGGTGCCGGAAGAATGGTAAGAGCGGCTTTCCGCCTCCAGTAGCTCGTCCTTTCCGACCTTCCCCTCGGCGTAGAGTTGGCGGATCCGCTGCTTCTCCTTGTTCGGCAGGCCCGAGGGCATCGGACCGCCGGGCACGAGCAGGGTCGGCAAATGGCCGAAGCGAAGCGCTCCGATCAGCAGGCCGGGAACGATCTTGTCGCAGATTCCGAGCAGCGCCACCGCGTCGAACATGCCGTGGCTGAGCGACACCGCGGTCGCCAATGCAATCACGTCGCGGCTGAACAGCGACAGGTCCATTCCAGGCTGGCCCTGAGTCACTCCGTCGCACATCGCCGGAACGCCGCCCGCCACTTGCGCGGTCGCTCCGACCTCGCGCGCGAAGATCTTCATTTGCTCGGGGTAGCGGCCGTAGGGCTGATGGGCCGAAAGCATGTCGTTGTAGGCGGTTACGATTCCTATATTCGGGCCACCGAGCGTGCTGATCCTCGCCTTGTCTTCGCCCGACGCAGCGAATCCGTGAGCGAAATTGCCGCAGGAGAGGCGGCCTCTGTTGATCCCGCGCTCCTTCTGCTCCCCCATCAACTCGAGGTAGCGTCGCCGCGGCTGCTTCGACCGCTCGATGATTCGGTCCGTAACCGTCGCCACTGCGGAATGAAGAGCCATCGCCGGAGCCCTACTCGTGCCAGCTGATTCCGTCGCGCTCCGTTAGCGCAATCGCTGCGGATGGCCCCCACGTCCCCGCTGCATAGGGCCGCGGAACCATCCCTTTTTCGGCCCACGCGTTGCGGATTCGGTCGATCCAGGTCCACTGCGCCTCGACCTCGTCGCGGCGGACGAACAAAGTCGGATCGCCCTCGATCAGGTCGAGCAGGAGGCGCTCATAGGCAATTCGGCGGCGATATTCGCTAAAGGCATTGGCAAGCCCGATGTCGAGGGGGATTTCCCTTAAGCGGACGCCCTGCCGATCGAGGCCGGGGGTCTTCGCCATGAGCCGAAGCTCGATGCTCTCCTCCGGCTGGAGGCCGATGATCAGCTTGTTCGGCTTCGTGGTTGCGCCGCGTGAAGCGAAGATCGAATAAGGCACGTCGCGGAACTGGATGAAGATTTCCGATGTGCGCATCGGCAGGCGCTTGCCGGTGCGAAGGTAGAAGGGAACGCCCTTCCAGCGCCAATTGTCGATAAATGCCTTGAGCGCGACGAAGGTCTCGGTCGTGCTTCCGTGGCCGATCTCCTCGACATAGCCGGGGACGGGCTCGCCATCGATCGCGCCGCGCATGTACTGACCCGTCACCGAGTAAGCTTCCGCGTCCGTCGTGCTGATCGGCCGCAACGCCCGAAGCACCTTCACCTTCTCGTCTCGCACCGCGGTCGCGTTGAAGTCGCTGGGCGGCTCCATGGCGACGAGCGCGAGCAGCTGGAGCATGTGGTTCTGGATCATGTCGCGAAGAGCGCCGGCGCCGTCATAATAGTCGCCCCGCCCCTCGAGCCCGATCGTCTCCGCGACCGTGATCTGGACATGGTCGATATGGGTGCTGTTCCACAGCGGCTCGAACATCGAATTGGCGAACCGAAGCGCCAACAGGTTCTGGACCGTCTCCTTGCCGAGGTAGTGATCGATTCTAAACGTTCGGTCCTCGGGGAAATGGGCCGCGACCGCGTCGTTGATTTCGCGGCTGGTTTCGAGATCGGTCCCCAACGGCTTCTCGAGCGCCATTCGGACCGTCGGGCAAGCGAGCCCCGCCGAGGCCAGGCCATCGATGGTCTGCTTGAACAGGGATGGCGCGGTCGAAAGGAAGATGCCGACGCCATGGCATGGATCGCCAATTTGCTTGGCGAGGCCCGCGAACGCTTCCGGGTGCGTGATGTCGATCGTGACGTAGTGCAGCCGGGCGAGAAAGCGCTCGGCGATCCCGGCGGTGTAGAAGCCTTCGGGGAGATGTTCCTTCAACGCCTCGTCTGCGCGTTCGCGAAACGCGGCATCGTCCAGCTCGGTACGAGCAGTCCCAATGATCCTGAGATCGTCCGGAAGCAGTCCGTCGGAATCGAGCCCGTAGAGGGAAGGAAGCAACATTCGTCGCGCGAGGTCCCCGGTCGCGCCGAACAGAACCAGGGTCGAGATCCGGTCAGCCATGCGCGCCTGCTATAGACGGCGAATTGTTAGCGCAAACGACGAATACGTATCCGCGGCGGCTACATGCCCGTGGCGGCGAAGGTGTGACCGTCGGGATCGAGCTCCCGAAGATCGCGGCCGCGCGTTTCCTTTCCGAACATGGCGACCAGAAGCAGGGCAGCGACCGTCGGCACCATGATGATGATCGAAACCAGCGCAAGCGGCGGGACCAGCGCAAGGATTGCGAGCAGCTGCGCGAAGACTCCCCCTGCCTTGCTGCACGCTGCGACGGTCCCGGTGGTTCGGCCCCGAATGCGCAGCGGGAAGCTCTCTGCCGTATAGGGCAGTATCATCGCGATGAGGGCATTGATGCCAACGATGAGGAGGGCGACCGGTAGAACCGGGCCGCCAGTGCCCGTCAGCTCAAGCTGAAGCACTCCGAAGAGGCCCGCGGCAGTCAGCGCAATAGCGGCGACCAGCGACCACTTGCTGCTCCAGGCGCTGTAGGCGAACGACACCACGAAGACGGTGGGAAAAGCGATGAGCGCCGATTCCGCGAGTAGCTTGCTCGATAGTCCGACGCTGTAGCCCTTCGACACGAGATCGGCGGGGAGCCACAGAAGCAGACCGAAATTGACGAGGCCGTAGCAAATCGCGGCAAGGCTGAGCGCGAATAGCTTCCCGAAGAAGGCTCTTCCGGTGAGCGCGACCGTTGGCCCTTTCTCGCGTGCGCGCTGCTCGGCAGGGCGGGTGTGGCGAACCCGCGATCCGAAGCGCTTCATGACCTGCCCCGCCTCTTCTTTTCGGCCGCGCGCGAGCAGGAACTTCGCTGACTCCGGAATAAGTGCGCCGAGCAACACGAGCGACAATCCTGTCGGGAGGTTCAGAAGCCACAGGATTCGCCAGCTGAAGATCGGCTGGAGAAGCGCCGAGAATCCGCTCGCAGCGAAATATCCGACGGTGGCGCCGAGGCCGCCGACCAGCACCAGGCTCCAGCCTCGATGCTTGCTGGGCATCATTTCTGCGAGCAACGCATAGGTCACCGGCAGCATTCCGCCGGCGGCCGCCCCCATCATGAAACACATTCCGACGTTCCACCACAAAGATGGCATCGCCCCGCAGATGGATGTGCCCACGAACATCACTGCCGACAGGAGGATGGTGGCCTTGCGTCCGTAGATATCGGCAAGAGTCCCCCACACGATCGAGCCGAGGACGGTCCCGACGAGCGCGAAAAACGGAACGAGCGATACGATCGCCTTGGTCTGGTGATATTCGTCGATCATTCCGGGAATTGTGAACCCGAGGCTGGCCGGCTTCATGATGTCGATTCCGAGCGCGACGACGAGCACCAGCATCAATGCCCAATGCGGCCACGAGAGCGGCGCGTCTTCGGGCGGCGTTACGACAATGTCCTGGCTGGCTGACAATTGCTTCGAAATATTGCTCGGAAGCAGGCCGTAGGCGGCGACGCATAGGCCGAGGATGATGAGTGCCATGCCGAGATACATGTCGGCGCCCATCGGCATCCCGTAGAGCCGGTAATGGGTCATTCGCCCCATGAGGAACATGGGCATGTGGAGAAGCACGCCGGCAGTGACGGCGACGACCC
>DASQYQ010000165.1:0-9650 GCA_035639115.1 Sphingomicrobium sp.
AAGCGCGCAGAGTTTCATGGACTGGGGCGCACGGCATAGCCAGCTTTGCCGAAGCCGCCAAACCCTTATAACGCTCGGCGCCGAAGATGCTGTCGCTGCCGAACCTGCTGACCCTTTCGAGGATCCTTGCCGTGCCGATCCTTGTCTTCCTTTTGTGGAAGCCGGCGCCGTGGGATTATGCAGTCACGTTCGTCCTCTACTGCATCGTCGGGATCACTGATTATTTCGACGGCTATCTGGCGCGCGCCTGGGGCAGCATTTCGCGCCTCGGCCAGTTTCTCGATCCCATCGCCGACAAGATCATGGTTGCCTCCGTCCTTGTGATGCTGATGGCGAGCCGCAAGGCCGATGGAGACGTGCCGATCATCCAGGACTGGAGCGTCATCCCGGCGCTGATCATCCTGCTTCGAGAGATCATGGTCTCCGGTCTCCGCGAATTCCTGGCCGAGCTGAAGGTGCTCGTGCCGGTGAGCGCGCTCGCGAAATGGAAGACGACGTTGCAGCTCGTCGCTCTCGGGGCACTGATCCTCGGAGGGGCCTTCCCAGCGCAGCACTGGATCCATGTACTGGGCATTGCGTGCCTGTGGGCGGCGGCAGTGCTGACGCTCGTCACCGGCTACGATTATCTGCGCGTCGGCCTCCGCCACATGGACTAGCTCCTCGAGGAGGATGCGAGACTAATCGATTCTACTGTTCTGACTGACCGAGGAATCTCGTTTCTGTCGATCACCAGCTGCGGCTAGGCGTCGCGTCCGGAAAACCGACAATCGGAGAATGACGATGGACGCGAAGACGGGTGACCCGCTGCATGGCTCGCCGATGGAAGAGGGCGGCGCCCTTCGAACCTTGCTCGGCCGTACGAACCGCGACTGGTGGCCGAACCAGCTCAGCCTCGAGATCCTGCCGCAGCAGGGCGCGAGCGGCGACCCGTATGGTGACGACTTCGATTACGCCGAATCATTCCTGAAGCTCGACTATGACGCGGTGAAGAAGGACCTTACCGCGCTCATGACCGACAGCCAGCCGTGGTGGCCCGCCGATTACGGACATTATGGGCCCTTCTTCATCCGTATGGCCTGGCACGCCGCCGGCACCTATCGCATCGGCGACGGTCGCGGCGGCGCGAGTTCGGGCCAGCAGCGCTTCGCTCCGCTCAATTCGTGGCCGGACAACGCCAACCTAGACAAGGCGCGCCGGCTGCTGTGGCCGATCAAGCAGAAATATGGCCGCAACCTCAGCTGGGCGGACCTTTTGATCCTCGCCGGCAACGTCGCGATCGAATCGATGGGCGGCCCGATCTTCGGTTTCGGCGGCGGACGCCGTGACGTCTACGAGCCCGAGCACGACACTTATTGGGGAACCGAGGAAAATTGGGTCGGCAAGGGCGCCGCGCCCCGCATGGGCAACGATGCCGGCAAGGCGATGGAGAACCCGCTGGCCGCCGTCCAGATGGGCCTCATTTACGTCAATCCCGAAGGGCCCGGAGGCAATCCTGATCCGCTGGCTTCCGCGCGCGAGATCCGCGAGACCTTCTCGCGCATGGCGATGAACGACGAGGAGACGCTCGCGCTCACCGCCGGCGGCCATACGTTCGGCAAGTGTCACGGGGCGGGGGATGCGTCCAAGGTCGGCGCAGAGCCCGAAGGCGCGGACATCGCCCAACAGGGCCTCGGTTGGCAGAGCGGTCATGGCTGCGGCTTTGCCGACGACACCATCACCAGCGGTCTCGAAGGGCCGTGGACGCCCACCCCGATCAAGTGGAGCATGAACTATCTGCACATGCTGCTCGACTATGAATACGAGCTGGTGAAGAGCCCGGCGGGCGCCAAGCAGTGGCAGCCCGTCAACCAGAAGCCCGAAGACATGGCGCCGGCGGCCCATACGCCGGGCAAGAAGGTCCCGACGATGATGACGACCGCGGACATGGCGTTCCGCGAGGATCCGGAGTTCCGAAAGATCGCCGAGCGGTTCCGGAACGATCCGGCCGCGTTCGCCGACGCCTTCGCCCGCGCGTGGTTCAAGCTCACCCACCGCGACATGGGCCCGAAGGCGCGCTACCTCGGCCCGGAAGTGCCGTCGGAAGACCTGATCTGGCAGGATCCCGTCCCCGCCGGCACCCCCGCCTCCGACAGCGCGGTCGCGGATTTCAAGCAGAAGGTCCTCGGCAGCGGCCTGTCGGTCAGCGCGCTGGTCAAGGCGGCCTGGGCTTCGGCGTCGACTTATCGCAAGTCCGATCACCGCGGCGGCGCCAATGGGGCCCGCATCCGCTTCGAACCCATCCGCAACTGGAAGGTCAACGATCCCGACGAGTTGAAGGCGACTCTCGACAAGCTCGATTCTCTGCGGGGCGACATATCGATGGCCGACGCCATCGTGCTGGCCGGAAGCGCGGCCGTCGAGAAAGCGGCGAAGGATGCCGGGTACAACGTCACGGTCAACGTCACGACCGGCCGCGGCGACGCCACCGAGGAGCAGACCGACTTCGACAGCTTCGAGGTTCTGGAGCCGATCGCGGACGGTTTCCGCAACTATCTCGGCGTTCGCTACAACGTGCCCACCGAGGAGCTGTTGGTGGACCGTTCGCAGCTGCTTGGCCTTACCGCCCCGGAAATGACGGCGCTTCTCGGCGGGCTGCGTGTTCTCGGAGCCAACCAGGGCGGCAGCAAGCACGGAGTGTTCACCAACCGGGTCGGGCTGCTGACGAACGACTTCTTCGTCAACCTGCTCGACATGCGGACGGCTTGGAAGCAGGTCGACGACAAGAGCGACGAGACGTTCGTCGGCACTGACCGCGCCACTAATCAGCAGAAGTGGACTGCGACCCGCACCGACCTCGTGTTCGGCTCGAACTCGGAGCTTCGCGCGCTCGCCGAGGTCTATGCCTCGGCAGACGCAGGCGAGAAGTTCGTTCAGGACTTCGTCAAGGCGTGGACCAAGGTGATGGATGCCGACCGGTTCGACCTGCGGCAGCCGAAGGGAGCGTCAAGCAAGGCTCGCGAACCCGAGATGGCCAAGTAGGCCGAGTTATGCCGCGCGAGGGGGCGTGCTCAGCCGCACTCCCCCTCGAACGCGAGTTCGCGCTCGGAGCCGATCGGCTCCAGATCCGGAATGAGGTCGCGCGCGATCCGCCGAAGGGTGGTCGATAGCAGCTGGAACTCGCTCTCGCGCGGGCTCGAGCGGCGCCAGATCAAGGCGACTCGGCGGAAGCCGTGATCGGAGTCCAGCCGCTTCGATTCGACCCTCGTGCCGCGAAGGATGCCCGTTTCGATGGCCATCCCAGGAACGAACGTCAGCCCGAGGCCATTGTCCACCATCTGGATCAGCGTGTGCAGCGAGGTACCCATCATCGACGCGTGAGCGCGGATCTCCGGCCGGTTGCAGGCTGATAAAGCGTGGTCCTTGAGGCAATGGCCGTCCTCGAGCAGCAGCATGCGATTTTCATCGATTGCAGCGGCATCGACCGAGCCGCCCCGGGGCGCGTCACCGGGCGGGAAGGCGACGTAGAGCGGGTCGTCGAAGAGCAAGGCTGAATCGACCTCGCCGCAAGCGAACGGAAGAGCCAACAGGACGCAATCGAGCTGGCCGCGGTGAAGGGCCTCGCAAGCGGCGCTGCTCGTTTCCTCGCGCAGGTAGAGCTTGAGGTCCGGCCATTCGTTGCGCAGGCGGGGAAGCATCGCCGGAAGAAGGAACGGCGCGATTGTCGGGATGACTCCCATCCTCAATTCGCCGTGCAGCGGCTGTCCTTCGGCGCGTGCCATCTCGCCCAGTTCTTCCGCCTCGCGAAGGACTCGGATCGCCTTGTCGGCGATCTTCTCCCCGAGGGCGGTGAACCGGACGAGGCGGCGGGTGCGCTCGACGAGGGTCACCCCAAGCAGCGCCTCCAATTCGCGAAGGCCGGCCGAAAGTGTGGACTGGGTAACGAAGCAGGCATCGGCTGCCTTGCCGAAATGACCGTAACGACGGAGCGCAACGAGATATTGCAGCTGCTTCAGCGTCGGCAGGTGGATGGACATCTAATCGATAAATCCAATCAGTGAGCGCGCTATAATCATCTTGAACGATTGAAACCAGTGCATACATCATGGTTACCTTCCGCCGTGGAAGGAGCTTCGGCCGGTCTTCCCCTTGCCGGCCGTAACGAAGGGGCGGGCTTCCCCAGAGCCCGCCCCATTTTCGTTTCTGGCCTTGGTTCAGGCCGTCAGCAGCTTCACCGATGAGAGCAGAAGAGTGGCCGCGAGGATCGGCCGCAGCACCGAATCCGACGAGCGCGTCGCAAGCAGGCTGCCGACGACAATTCCAGGGATCGAACCGGCGAGCAGCGCCACCATCAAAGTGAGGTCGACCGAGCCCATCAGCCAGTGACCAATGCCCGCAATCAGAGTCAGCGGCACCGCGTGGGCGATGTCGCTTCCTGCAATACGCGCGACCGGCAGCTTCGGATAGAGGATCAGAAGTGCAGTGGTGCCCAGCGCTCCGGCGCCGACCGAGGTGATCGAGACGAGAACGCCGAGAATTGCGCCGAGGAGCACCGTCCACTGGGCAGTTCGCCGGTCCTCCATCGCTTCGATGTGATGACCGGCCCAGGAAAGTATCCATGGCCGGAAGAAGACCGCGATGCTGGTGACGAAAAGTGCGCCGCCGAGCAGCAGGTTGAGGAATAATGCACTATGTGCGCTCTTCACTCCGAAATAGGCCATGAGGCACAGGGTGACGATTGCCGCGGGGACGCTTCCGGAGGCGAGGCCGCCGACAATGCGCCAATCGACCGTCTCCCGTTTGCCGTGGACCACCGTGCCCGCGGTCTTGGTCACCGAAGCGTATAGCAAATCGGTGCCGACAGCGGTTGCCGGGTGGAACCCGAAGAGCAGCACCAGCAGCGGGGTCATGAGCGACCCACCGCCGACGCCCGTTAGACCGACGAGCGCGCCGACGAGAAACCCAGCAAGGGAATAGAGCGGATTGTAGGCCGAAAAGATCGCTGTCCCCTAGTTCAGACGACCAAAGGGCATGAAGTCGCTGCCTTTGGCCCAGCGTTGGAAGGCGCTGCTTTGCCCAAGGAACCGGCCTTGGCAAGGGGCATCTAAGTCTAGTCGACAACTCGACTTTTATTTGCGGCAAATAGCTTCGCCGTGGGGACCCATTGCCGCCTGTCTCGCCGCACCTTAGATTATCGCCGTAACGGCAAAGGAAGTGTCGCGCTTGCAGACGGGGCTCATCGCCTATCTCGATTCCGTGAAATCACGCGATCCGGCAGCGCGCTCGCGCTGGGACGTTCTCTTCTATCCGGGAGTGCTTGCGCTTGCGCTGCACCGGCTCGCGCATTGGCTGTGGGAAGGGCGGCTCTATTTCCTCGCTCGGCTGATCAATCATTTCTCTCGCTTCCTCACGGCCATCGACATTCATCCCGGGGCGAAGATTGGCGAGCGATTCTTTCTCGACCATGGTTTCAGCGTGATCGGCGAGACGGCGGATATCGGCGATGACGTCACGATCTACCAGAACGTGACTCTCGGCGGCACGAACCCGTCGACTGGGGCAGGAGGGAAGAGGCATCCGACGATCCGCTCCGGCGTCGTCATCGGGTCGGGCGCCCAGGTGCTCGGACCGATCGAGGTGGGAGAGGGCGCGAAGATCGGCGCGAATTCAGTCGTGACGAAGGACGTCGCGGCGGCCTCGACGGTGGTTGGCATTCCAGCGAAACCGGTGCCCGTGGAAGCGGTGCACTACAGCCCCGGCTTCATGCCCTATGGCACGCCGTGCGGTGAGGATTGCGACCCGGTCCGCGTGCGGATCAATGAACTGGAGCATGAGCTCGACGAGCTTCGTGCCGAGCTCAAGGTGCTGAAGGCCGCCCGTCAGCCGCAGCCGAAGGTGAAGAGCGCTTGAGCGTCATCGCGCCGTTCCCGCCTGCCTGGGACCGGCGCCCAATCGCCACATTCGATCGAAAGGAGCTTCAGCGGATCCTCGACCTTTACGGCCGAATGGTCGCCGCGGGCCACTGGCGCGATTATGCGCTCAGGATCGATCCCGACGTGGCGGTCTTCGCTGCCTTCCGGCGTCACAGCGAACGGCCCGAGATCAGGATAGAGAAACGCCCCGCGCTTCGAATGAAGCAGGGGGCGTTCGCCTTGGTTGGTGAGCATGGGGCCGTGCTCAAGCGGGGCCACGACCTTGCTGGTGTCCTGGCCCCGGTCGAGCGCCGGCTTATGCGGCTGGTTGGGTGATCACCGCCGGGCGATCCAGCTCCGGCAGCCGAGCCTGAAGATTCGACGGTAGCCGGTTCACGATCAGCCTTCGCGCCTGATGCCAGTAGGCCGACAGGAGCAGAAGCGCCGAGCCGATGATGAGCGCGGTCAGCGCAACGTTGAGCTCGACAGCGCCGAACTGCTTGAAGAGCTCGGTGAGCGCGTAGAGCACGTAGGCGAGCGCGGAGACGAGCAGAGCGCGACGATCGATCGCCAGCGCGGTTAGGCCGAACAGCACGTACAATCCGACGACGAGCAGCGCCTCTCCGGTGCCCACCGCGCCATTGTTGAGGCCGAGCAAAGTGAAGATCGGATGTGCGATCATCGGCGCTGCGAGAAGATGCAGCCAGAAGGCCACGTCCGAGCGGCGAGTAGTACGGGCACGGTCGGAAGCGTCCCACCACATGGCGAAGAGGAACACGCCGATGCCAAGCAGCAGCACGAAGCCGAGGATCAGATTCTTCGCCGTTTCGCTGTCGCCCGGTTGAACGATCCCGATGACGATCGCGAGGAACAAACCCGCCACCGCTGCGGCGCCTGCGGCGATCGTGATCGGAACGTGGAACTGCCGCCAGTGCAGCCAGGCTCCGGCCGCCGCGATCGCAGCGCTGACTCCGCCAACGGTCGCCCCGAGGAGCTGGCTCTGACTATTGAAGCGATCGGGCCCAATGATCTGAATAAGCACGAAAGCTGAGGTCGCCAGAACGCCGCCGACGAAAGCCAGCAGCAGCAGGATGGATGGAAGGGCCATACGGCGCCGTGCAGTGAAGAAGAGCGCGAGCCCCCAAGCCGTTCCGGCGACCGCTAGAGGCGCGAGGAAGCTCGGCCCCGTTTCGCCGTGCTCTGAAATGAAAAGCCCGGCCGACTGGCCGATGCTCTGCCCGATCCAGCCGACGGCGAACAGCAGGATGGCCGCAGCGATCGACACGAAGATGTCGTTGAAGCCGGTGATCAGCCGGAACTGCTCTTCGTCCGGAATGGCCGTGGACCTCTGCCGGGCGATGTGAGCCCGAAGCGCGTCGGCGGCTTCGGCCGTGATCACGCCGGACGCGACCGCGTCGTCGATTTCCTGCTGGCTGTACATGCGCTCTCCTCCCGAAATCCGCGGGAGGATAGATCAAGGTGTATTACAGTGTCAACACAGCACTGCCGTAGCTCCGTTGCCGCTCGAGTCGCGGCTTCACGGATGAACAACGATTCAGTTCCGGAACGGTACAAATTTGAAAGTCAACACTTATTTTGAACCCGTGAGCCGCCTCCTGCGTTATGGCGGCAAAGAGAGCTTTTAAAAGGTTTTGGACGTGAAAATTCGCTTGCTGGCCGGCGCCGCCTGTGCGGCGCTGATGGGCCTCTCTGTGCCCGTTTCCGCCGCCACGAGTCCTGAGCTTCCAGGGGTGGCAATCCAGGTTTCCCCGACTGCCGTTCAGGCGGTCGACGCCTTCTACGCGAGCCGTGGCGGTTCTCCGCTATGGTTGCGCGGCGGCGCAGACAGTGCCGCCGCCAGTTCGCTGATCGGAATCCTCGATCGAGCGCAGCTCGACGGACTGAGCAGCGGTCCAGCGCTCGCGATTCAAGCGCAGGACCTGATCGTTCGCGCGCAATCCGGCGACCGGTCGGCGCTGATGGCCGCCGATCGCCTACTCTCTGCAGCCTGGATCAGCTATGTCGAGGCGATCCAGCGGCCGACGAGCGGAATGATTTATGCCGACTCCTGGGCGGCTCCGCGCCGCGACAGCCCGCTGCAGATCCTTCAGCGCGCCGCCAATGAACCATCGCTAGCTTCCTATGTTCGGTCGGTCTCGCAAGTGAATCCGCTCTATTCTCAGCTTCGCGACGCCGCGTGGGCCCAGATGCAGTCGAGCGGCGGAACGGTCGATCCGCGCGTGCTCACGAGCCTCGACCGCGCCCGCGAGCATCCCTTCCAGCACAAATATGTGATGGTCGATGCGGCGGCTGCCCGGCTTTACATGATCGAGGACGGCCGGATCGTGGATTCGATGAAGGTCATCGTCGGCAAGGCGGGCTCGGAGACTCAGACCCCGATGCTTGCGAGCACCATCTATTACGCTACTCTCAATCCGTACTGGCACGTCACCGACCAACTGGTCCAGTCGCTGATCGCCAAGAACGTGCTCGACCAGGGCCTCGGCTACCTGAAGACGCACGGCTATCAGGTGATGCCGGCTGACAAGGGCGACGACTCTTTGCTCGATCCGGCGAAGATCGACTGGCACGCAGTGGCGGACGGTACTTTGAAGGTACGGGTGCGCGAGCTTCCGGGACCCGCCAACTCGATGGGCAGGGTGAAGTTCGGCTTCCCGAACGCCTATGACATCTACCTGCATGATACTCCGGTGAAGGAGACGTTCGCGCAGGACGACCGCGACCTCAGCCATGGGTGCATCCGCTTGCAGGACGCGGAGAAGCTCGCGCGGTGGATGCTCGGGCGCGACCCTGAGGCGGCCTCAAATATCCCCGAGGACAATGTCCCGCTACCGACGCCGGTGCCGATCTACGTCACCTACCTGACGGCGCAGGCGCAGGGGGGCCAACTGAGCTTCGTCGACGACATCTACGGCCGCGACGCAGCCGCGATGCAGGTCGCCGCTCTGAAGTAAGTCCTTAGATTGCCCTTGCGCTCGAGGCCTGGCGGGGCTCGGCTGCGCGCGTTGCATGCAGTTCCGCCAGCTGCTCGTGACGCCGGCGAACCTCAGGGTCGCCGGCGAGATCGGCCATGGATCGGCAATGCCGTTCCCGCTGCCGATGGTAGTCGTGGTCGTGATAACTCATTTCTCGCCCCTGGCTTTTTCACAAGCGGCAGCCATTGGGCTCATCGGGATGAACCCCGTTTGGGGGCTGTCCAGGAACGCAACGCCTGTTGGAAACCAATGCGCCCCTGGCGGGGCATATAGCAAAAGTTACTGTTGCGGCCTAAAATAGCGGAAAGCCGGGGCTGCCGCCGTTCAGGTTCACCTTATGTCCGAAAGGGGGCTTTTCCCCCGAGTCGCTAGACTGACACTTCATCCATGGTTTTGAGCTTCGGCTGGGGCAGCCCCTCGCTCTTGTAGCGCTCGGTCAGCTCGCGCTTCTTCTCCGCAAGCCGCTCCCCGATGGCATCGAGGTCTAGCTTGCCCTTGCGCGCCTGGGAGAAGATCCCGCCGGGGCCTTCCTCTTCCTCGATGTGGTGCTCGATTTCCTCCTGGAGCACGTGGACCTTGGTTTCGAAGAATTCGTCGTCGGCGTCCTCATTGGCTTCGATCTCGGCGATCATGAGCTTGGCCGCGTCGTGCTCGACATAGCCCTCCTTGAGCTCGTCCTCGTCGACCGTGCCTTCGCACGCCGGATAGAAGATCGTCTCCTCGATCTCGGAGTGAACGATGAGCTCGAGGCAGATCTGATGCGCAA
>DASQYQ010000166.1:0-8269 GCA_035639115.1 Sphingomicrobium sp.
GCGATGGAGGGCGATTCCGCCGATCAGCTGGACGTCATAGTGCCGCTGGCCGAGCGTCCGGATCGCTGCTTCGCGGACGGTCGCGAACGCTTCCGGGAGCATGTTGTCCAGCCTCTCGCCCTCGGCGAGGCGCTGGCGGAACTTCTCGGTCTGGCCGCGCAGCTCGTCATCCGTCAGCGCCTGAATGTTCGGCTCGAAAGCGTTGACTGCGTCGACATACTTGCCGAGACCACGGACATAGCGGTCGTTTGCCGATCCGAAGATGCTCTTTGCCACTGCGGCGAACATGGAATTCCCTTAAAAGCCCGAGCGTTCGTGATCGGGCGGAAACCTCTCGCCGACGCTCTGGGAAATTGTCGCGGGCGATGTAAGGAGCGCCCTAGCCGTAGTCAATTAAAGGGACCGTGAACAAATGGCAGGACTGACCGGCGGATGCATGTGCGGATCGGTCCGCTACGAGCTCAAGAGCGACCCCTTCGACTGCGGATATTGCCACTGCCGCACCTGCCAGCTCAACAGCGGCGCTCCGGCAATGGTCTTCGCGAGCGTTCCGGATGGGGACTTGGTTTGGACGAGCGGCGTGGACAAGGTGAAGCGCGTCTCCTCGTCCGGCTTCGGCCACCGCGAATTCTGCGGCGAATGCGGCACACCCTTCCTCATGAAGGTTGATCATCAGCCGGAAACGGTCGACTTCAGCGTCGCTACGCTGGACGAGCCAGAAAAGATCGCGCCCAGCTTTCACATATTCTGGGGGAGCAGGATCGGCTGGTTTGAGCCGAACGACGATCTCCCCCGGCACGACAAGTTCAGGCCCGATACGCGGGGGCTCGAAGGTACCGAGCCCCCGGCCTAATCGTCAGCCGACGGCGGTCTGGGATGCGCCGCCGAGATTGCTCTCCAGCCACTGCTGGATCTGGCTGCGCGGCGCTGCGCCGACTTTCTGCGCGATCGGCTGGCCGCCCTTGAACAGCAGCATGGTCGGGATCCCGCGCACTCCGTAGCGGCCCGGAGTATCCGGATTTTCGTCAATGTTGAGCTTGGCGATCGTCACCTTGTCGCCGAGATCGTTTGCGATTTCCTCGAGGGCTGGCGCAATCATCCGGCACGGCCCGCACCATTCGGCCCAGAAGTCGACGAGGACGGGCCCGTCGGCGCCGAGAACATCGGTGGAAAAGCTCTGGTCGGTGACCGTCTTGGTGGTCATGGCGGACAAATCTCCTGCTGGGTTCGCCGGAATATGGGCGCTCGAAGCGCCGCTCTCAAGCCATGACCTCGATGAGTTTTGGACCCGCGATGTAGAGCAACGCCACTCGCACCTCTCGGCCGGGGAAGATCACTTCGAGCGCATCGGCATAAGCCTGCATCTGCAGGCGATGCGAATTCGGAATCTCGCTGTCGGTTCGAGGAACGCGGCCTGTCTTGAAGTCGATGACCGAAATTCGATCCGTTTCGACCAGCAGCCGGTCGACGGTGCCTGCGATCACCCGCCCATCCGGGAGCGTTGCGGCGAGCGGCGCCTCTCCGAGCGAACCGCCGCCGAACAGGCTGGAAAAGGCCTCGTCGGAAAGAATCCCGCAAACCTGATTGACGATTTCGTTCCGAACCGCCGCATCGGCCACTCCAGCCGAGCGCTCGAGCCAGCGATCCGCGGCGGCCGGACGCTCGCCCGGCCCGACTGCCGGCAAGCGCTCGAGCAGCTGGTGAATCCAGGTGCCGCGAAGCGCCGCCGCCCGAATCGCCTCGCTCGGCGGCGGTACGCTGTCGTCATCGACCCCGATCGCCGATGGAGCGAGCGGCCGCGGCGGACGCGCTTCGGGCGGCGCGGGCGTTCGCGCCCACTCAGGCACCTCGATCGTCGCGACTTCGGTTCTGGTTGTCGCCCGCTTGGGCTTCGCCGAAGTCGCCGAGCCGTAAATCAGCCCTGCTCCCCACTCCTCCTGTTCAACGCGAGCCGCGTCGAGCGACTGCATCGCCCGCTCGACGGCGATGTGCCACGAGTTGACGGGCCGGGCCTCCGAACCGTCCTTCTTCGGCTTTGGCGCAACGCCAGTGACGATCAGCCGGTCGGCAGCTCGCGTCAGAGCGACGTAGAGCAAGCGCCAATGCTCTTGGAGATCGCGCTCTTCCTCGGCGACGATCCGGTCCTCGAACGGAGGGCAGCGCTCGTCCTTCTTCGGTCGAAGCAAGGGCGCGACATTATCAGTCGAGATCTCGAATTCGAGAGTGATCGGAGTGCGCCCCAGCCGCGCCGGGTCGGCCGTGGCATCGGCAAGGATCACGACCGGCGCTTCAAGGCCCTTCGCGCCATGCACGGTCATCACCCGCACTTCGTTCCCCGGCTGCCCGGGATCGCGCTGGACGTCGACAGTTCCGCGCGAGAACCAGGCTAGAAAGCGGTCGAGGGAGGCGATCTCGTTGCGCTCGAATTCGAGCGCGCTGTTCAAAAGCTCGTCGATCGGATCGCGCGCCGCCATCCCGAGCCGCGAATAAAGCTTGCGCCGACCCTGGATCGGCCCCGAGAGAATTGTCTCGAGAAACACCGAAGGCGTCACGAAGTCGGCAATTCGAAGCAGCTCGGCCAAGGCGCCGTACGCCGAGTGAAACGCTTCGTTCTCGCCTGCCCCTTGCCGCAACTCACGCCAGAGGCTCCCCTTCCGGTCCCAAGCGAGCGCTCGAAGCTGATCCTGGTCCCACCCGATCAGCGGCGATACCAGCAGACAGGCCAGGCTGAGGTCGTCGTTCGGCTGAACCGCGAACTTTACTGCAGCGAGCAGGTCCTGAACCGCCAAGGGCTCATGGAGGTGAAGCCGGTCGACGCCGGCGACCGGAACACCTGCGGAGAAGAGCCGGGCCACGATCAGCGAAGCGAGCTCGCCCCGGCTCCGCACAAGCACGAGGATGTCGCCGGGCGTCAGTGCTCGGTCTTTGGACGGCAGGTATGGCGCCTCGAGAACCAGGTCGCGGATCCGCTCGGCGAGAGCATCGGCATATTGCCGCGCTCGGAGCGTGATCCAGCTCTCCTCGCCCTCGTCCCCTTCTTCGTCGAGCTCGGGCGCGAACGGCTGCCACAGCTCGACCTGGCCGGGCCGGTCGCGGTGATGCGCTCTGTGCGATGGAGGCATCTCGCTGAGCGCGAGGGCTCCTGGCCCCAACTGTCCAATGACGCTGTCGACGACGTCGAGCACCGGCTGTGCCGAACGAAAGCTCGCTGCGATCGACAAGTCTCGGAACTCGCGCGTCCGCCGCTTGAAGAGGTCGAGCGTGTCTTCGGCGTCGGTCAGCTCTTCGGCGCGGCGTTTGAAATGCTCGCGAGCCTCATTGAACCGCTTCGGGTCGGTGCCCTGGAAGCCGTAGATCGCCTGCTTGAAATCGCCGACCATGAACAAGGTCCGGCAGCGCTCCTCAGCTTCGGCCGAGCCGCTGAAATATTCCTCGACCAGCTTCTCGATGATCTCCCACTGGGCGGCATTCGTGTCCTGAGCCTCGTCGACGAGGACGTGGTCGACTTCGCGGTCGAGCTTGTAGCGGACCCAGTCGCCCATGCCCGGCGTCGAGAGCAGCTGTCGAGTCCAGTCGATGAGATCGTTGAAGTCCGCCACTCCGGCCGCGCGCTTGGCCCTCGTGTAGGCCTCGGCGAACGCCTGGCCGGCCCGGAGACCAGCGGCGATGTGCGCGGCAAGCTGCGCACCATTCTGCAGGCGTAGGAGGTCGCCGATGAGGTTGGCCAGGCGGCCCGCATGCGCTTCATAATGCGGCTCGGCCTTCGATTGCCCGGCAGTGACTCGCGGCGTTCCTTTGTCGGTCAGCACCACCTTGCGAAGCTCATCGAGCCTCGCAGCCCGCTCGATCGGCGTGAGTGCGAGCCAATCGTCGATGACCTCGGCATGCCCGAGGCCCGTCCGCGCTCCCCATTTGCGGTTCGCGTCGGCGATCGCCTGCAGCAGATCGCAATCGAAGCGATCGTCGCCGCAATGGTTCGCGATATAATCGTCGATAGATTCTTCCGGCAGGTTCATGAGCGAGAGAACCTTCCGTTCGATCCCCTCGCGCGGTCCGAGTGCCGCGAGCGCTTCGTGGCGCCGAGCGCAGGCCTGGAGGTAGTCCACGGCGCCCATCTCGCCGAGCCTTCGGCTGAGAACCTGCACGTCCCGAGTGAGCTGAACATCGGCGCGCCCCTCGGCGTCGGCCATCAGCTCGGCCAGCGTTCGCCGCACCAGCTCCTGCTCGGCCCTGCCCTCGATCGGCTGGAAGCCCGGCGTAATCCCCGCCTCGGCAGGAAAGGCTGCAAGAAGCGATTGGGCGAAGGCGTGGATCGTCAGGATCTTGAGTCCGCCCGGACAATCCAGAACGCGGGCGAACAACTGGCGGGCATGCTGACGGGTCCGCGGATCGTTGGACACGCGAAGCGCAAGCAGGTCGGCGGCAAGCTCGCTGTCCTTGAGCCGGACCCAGGCAGCGAGCCGAGCCCCGATCCGGTTGGCCATCTCCGCCGCGGCCGCCTTGGTGAAGGTCAGGCAGAGAATCGATTCCGGCCGCGCTCCTTGAAGCAGCAAGCGAAGCACCCGAGCGGTCAAAACCTGCGTCTTCCCGCTCCCCGCCGAAGCGGAAACCGCGGCGTGAACTTGCGGGTCGACGGCAAGCGCCTGCTCGCCCTTCAACTCGGGCAGCGCCTTGAACCGAGCGCTCATTCGGCTTCCAAAGCAGCGCCGAAGGCCATAGACAAAGAGCCATGACCGACGAGACTGACAAAGCGTCCGAAGAGCGCCGAACGAAGCTTGTGAAGGCCGGGGTGGCGGTGGGCATCGGCTCGGCCGCCATCGTTGCCGCGCTGCTCTACGCGTCCAAGGTGAAGAAGAAGCCGCGAGCCTGACGCGATCATTTGCGGCCGTACCATTCTTCCAGCCGCATCAGCTGATCGTAATCGCCGTAGGGTGCGTAAGCCGGGTTGAGCTTGGCGGTGAACGGCTCGTTTCCAGCCAGCCACTTCTCCACCGCGTCCGCGAAACTCCTATAGGCCCGGTCCAGGAACTCGCCTTCCATCTCCTTGTCCGCGCGGACGCATTTCCCGAAGCCCCGGCGGTCGCGGATCAACGACCAATATTCGAAAACCTCCGGCTCGCCGCCAATGCCTTCGAACCCGCCGGCTCGGCCGATCAGCCCAAGCAGCCCGAGCTGGAGCGCAAAGCCAGCCTCAATTGCCTTCCTGGAAGGCGGCTTGCCTGTCTTGTAGTCGATGATTGCAAGGCCGCCGTCGGGCAAACGGTCGATCCGGTCGGCGCGGCCGTGAACCAAGATTCCAGCCAGTGGCGCCTCGCCCGGTATCTCGGCTCGAAGCGGCTTTCTGCCCTCGGCCTGGTTGTTCCGCTCCAGCTCCGCAATCCAATCGATAGCTTCCAGCAATCGCGGGGCCCAAAGCGCGCGCAGCATCGGATGGATCCCTTCATCCGCAAGCAGCCTTTCGGCCCGGGAGCGGAGCTCATCCGGATTGCATTCGTCGTGGATCAGCCACTCCTCGAACACCTTGTGCACGGCTTCTCCTTTCCACCGCGCCGTGTGGTCGGCATCGACGGGGTCGAGCTCATGCAGACGAAGGATCGAACTGGCGTAGAAGGCGAAGGGATCGGCTTTCAGTCGGTCCACCGACGTCACCGAGATCTTGTCCGGCCGCTGCTCAGGCGACGGCACTGGAGCGGGCCGATCGACCGGACTCGGCGGTCCCGGATCGTCGAGCGCTCGAGTGATCCGTTCGAGCAGATTGTCTCGCGGCAGGCGGCCGCTGATTGCATCAAGGCGTAGGAGGAAGCGTGAAGCCACCGTCGGCGAGCGGCTATCCCGCTTCGCGCGCGTGATCAGCACTTCCGGCGCACCAAGCGCGCTCGCGAAATCGTGCGCGGCGAGGCCGATGCGATTTTCGAGCGTCGGCATTCCGAGCGTCGCTCGAACCTTGGGCGGAAGCCATGGATCCGGTGTCGGAAGCGCCGGCCAGACCCCTTCATTGAGGCCGCCAAGCACAAGCAGGTCTGCACGCTGCAGGCGGGCCTCCAGCAAGCCCCAGATGAAGATCCTCGGATGTCCGCCGAAAGGCGGTCGAACGGCGCGGCCGTCGAGCAACTGGCGGAGCAGCGGCACGGCATCGTCGGCCCTCACCATCAGCTGCGCGGCGGAAGGGGACGTCTGAAGCTCCGCCAGCAATTCGGCGGCCATTCGCCCGTCCGGCCCACGCCAAGCGGAATCGCCGGCAAGCCTTGTCGCAGCTTCCGCGACAAGAGCCGCTAGCCGGGACAGCAGCAGCGGCTCCTTCAATAAGCCTTCGACCGCCAAGACTTGATCGCGGACGGCGCTCCAGGCCCGCTTCGCCGACGGTTCGCTGAACTTCGAATCGAGCCCGGCAATAGCGGCGGGCGGCCGCGGACCGCGGAGCGCACTGTCGATCGCTCGAACCTGGTCGAGCCAGGCGGAACGCTGGTCGCCCTCCCCGCCGACCAGCGGGTGTTTCAGTAGAGCCAGCAACGCGACCGGCGCCAGTTCCTCGGCGGCGGCCGCGACGATCCCGAGCAAGAGGGTTCCGGCGGCAGTCTCCGACAGGGGTCGGCCCGCGCTGTCGTCCGCCTGGATATTCCAGCGTCGCAAAAGCGCCGACACGCGTCCGGCAAGCTGGCGATCTGGAGTGACCAGCGCGGCCGTCTTTCCGGGCGTTTCCAGCGCCTCGCGAAGCGCAAGCGCAATCGCCTGAGCCTCCGCCGCGGAATCGGGAAGCTCGGCGACGCGCATTCCGCTGAGCCGTCGCTCCGCCGGGCGAAGCGTCTCCCATTTGTGCGAGAACGCAGGCGCCGCCATCGCATTGGCCACCGCTCGCGACCGCGCCGGCGGCGACGAAGCGCGTCCCGACCATCGCCAGCGCTGCACCTCGTCGCGGTGGACACCGATGCGGTCGAGTAGCAGCTTCAGATGGTATTGCGGATGGACCGCTTCCCCGCGACCCTTTTCGTCGGGTCCAAGCGCATCCCATTCCTCCTTCGGGAAAATCTCCTCGAGCCACAGGCCCGGGAGCACCACCATTCCGTCTGCTAGCCGCGCTACTCTGCCGACGAGTTCAGCGACCGCCGGAGCAGCCGTCGTAATCCCCGCTGCGACCGTGAATCCCTGAGGCGGCTCGTTCCTCCAGCGATCGGCCAAGGCATGAAGGAGGCGATTGCGACGCTCCGCGAGGTCGATGAACCCTTCGTCAGCCAGAATTGCAGGCCAGTTTTCGTAAATCAGCTTCAGTTTCTCGAGCGATCTCTCCCAATGTTTCGCGAGATCCGTCGTCTCGCTCACCGCATCGCGCAATTTGGTCGGCGCAAGCTCTTCGATCAGCAGCGCATCGAGGGCCCGGGCCAGGTCCGCCGCCAGCCGCAAGTCTTCCGACGACCCTTGCGCACCCACGATCGACGCAAGCCTCAACAACCGCTCCATCGGCTCGATCGCCGGCGGAAGATCGTCTGCGCTGATGGGTCCGAGAGCGCCGCCAACGCGCTCATCGATCTCCGGATCGCCGACCGGGATGAGCCGAGGAAACAGCAAGCCCCCGCCACTGGCGCGGACAAAAGCCTCGGTGACCGCGCGCACCGCGCGGTTGTTGGGCAGAAGAATGCGCCCGCGCGCGAGTCCCAGCGGTTCCCTGCCGAAGCGGGCGATCAGCCCCGCCGCAAGTGCGTCAGCGAAGGAGCGATGGGATGGAATCGAATAGACCGCGACCCGCTTCGGGTCAGACATTCTCTAACGCCGTTTCCGTCAGCTGGATCGATTGCGGCGTCCCGACGTCGAACCATAAGCCCTGGTGGACCGCGCCGAAGCAGCGGCCCTCCTCGATCGCACGGTCCCACAGCAGGTTCGTTGAGAACGGCCCTTCGGGCGAATCGCGCAGCAGCCTTTTCGACACGATCTGGATGCCCGTGAATACGAATGGAGCGACGTGGCTGCGCTCGCGGCGCCGCAACCGGCCACTGCGCTCCATATGGAAATCGCCGATCCCGCTGTGGTTGAGCGCGCGCGCCAGCGGCACCAGCAGCAGCAGCGCATCCATTCTCGAATCGTCCCAGTGCGAAGCGAGCAGCTTTAGAGTATCGGCGGGACCGTCGATCCAGAGATTGTCGCTGTTGAGCGCGAGGAACGGGTCGCAATCGATCAGTGGCGCAGCCTTCACGAGGCCGCCACCCGTCTCCATGAGCACGTCGCGCTCGTCCGAGATCACGACCTCGAGCCCGTGGTTGCGGCTCAACAAATGAGC
>DASQYQ010000167.1:0-3729 GCA_035639115.1 Sphingomicrobium sp.
TCCAACGACCGCTTTGTCGGACATGCTGTGATAGAAGAAGGCCTCATCGCCCTTCTTCATCGCTTTGAGGTGGAGGCGCGCCGCATTGTTCCGGACGCCGTCCCATTCGGTTCCGCCATCGCGCACAAGGTCGGACCAGCCGTAGCTTTCCGGCTCGGACTTCATCAGCCAATGACCCATATTGCGACACCTCCGTGGCGCCTTTTGTTACATGGCCGACGAGCCGAGTGAAATGGCCGGTGAACCGACCAACTAAAGTTGTGGATAAGCTGAAAAAACTGAATGAATTGAAAGAGTTCCTAATTCTATCGCGAGTCGCGAACGGTTCACCGCCGATGGGTTGGCCCGCCGGTAAACATAACATATCTGGCCTTCAGCGAATGAGAGCGGAGCCGAAGGCGCAATAGATGCCGGGCTCAAGAGGCAAGACGGGCATCCCCCGCTGGAGCTTCAAAAGTACGCCGAAGGCGTCTCCAGCGGGCAGCCCGCCAGTAGAGGGCAAAAGTAAAAGTGATCAAATTGTTCGGCGGACGCGTCGCGTCTGCACTCGTCGGCATTTCTGCGCTTGCGATCGGTTCCAGCGCGACTGCGCAGGCCGCGCCAATCAACTATAATCTGAAGGGTGCGGTGAACGCGCTTAACGTGGATTCGACGGCAAGGCCGCTCGGCGCCGCTACGGCACTTGCGAGCACTCTGGCGCAGCCGGTGGTTGCCGCGACTACCGCAGTCGCGAATGCGGCCGGCGCTGTATTTCAGCAGCAGCCTGCCCAGTCGGTCACCCTGTCGCTGACGCCGTCGATCGCCAAGGAAGCAGCGTGGCTCTACCGCGGCGGCTGGCCGCTCTACGCGCTGGTCGACAAATATGCGACCAACGCGCCGCTCGACCAGGAGACGAATTGCCTGGCGACCGCCGTCTACTTCGAAGCGCGCGGCGAATCCGTTGAAGGCCAGCTCGCGGTTGCGCGGGTGGTGATGAACCGAGCTTCGTCTGGCCGCTATCCGCCGGATTGGTGCAGCGTTGTGAAGCAGCCGGCCCAATTTTCGTTCGTTCGCCACGGCGAGTTTCCGCAGGCCGACACCAATTCAGACGCATGGCGAAAGGCTGAAGCGGTCGCCGAGCTCGCCGCAGCCAACATCGTTCCGAGCGTCGGTTCGAACGTGCTTTGGTATCACGCGGATTATGTCGCGCCGGCCTGGCGCCATAACCTCCAGGAAGTCGAACAGATCGGCGCGCACATCTTCTACGCCTCCTGATCGGCGGGATTATTTCGTGAAATGAAGGCGTTCGGGACTCCTGTTCCGGGCGCTTTCTTCGTTTCGGCGCAGCTGGGATTCCTCTTGGCGTAAATGGCGTTCACGAGGGATTCGCATTGGAATCGTTCCGAGCGAGCATCAATCCGCGGAAAACCGACAAGCATTTCCGCAGCTTCGGGGAGGGCTCGCAAGTGCTTAGGATTCTGGTCGTCGAGGACGATTCACAGCTCGCAATCACGCTCAAATATCTGGTCGAGGATAACCCGCGCTATCGCGTGGTCGCGACGGCCGATGACGCGGACACTGCGATCGCTGCGGCGGAAGAGCATGATCCGGACCTGGTACTCCTGGACCTTCACCTCGCGCACGGAACGACGGGTTTCTCGGTCGCTGTCCGGCTCAACGATCTCGGCGTCCCTTGCCTGTTCGTCAGCGGCAAGGCCCCGCGTTTTCCAATGCCCGACCTCGCGCTCGGCTGCCTGATGAAGCCATTCACGGCCGAGGACGTACACCGTTCGCTGGCGATGGCGGAAGATCTCCTCCGCGGACGCGAAACGCTCCGGCCCAAGCTGCCGGACAATCTGACGATCTACGAACCGCAAGAAGAGGCTCCGCCTGTCGAGGTCGGATATATCCCGTCGAAGCCCTCGCTGAGGACGCGGTTCGAGCACTGGATTTCCGGGCAGACATCGCAGCAGCATTAAGCGCGAGACTAGAGCCGCATCATCCCCTTGCGCGGCTCTCGGACGCCCATCGTCTCCGATGTGAGCGGAGCGCCCGCATCGAGCAGCGCCTGGCGCCGGCCTTTGATCTCGGCGCTCCGCTGCACGTCCTCCAACCGAAGCAGGTCCGCGAAGCAAGGATGTGCGAGCGTGCGCTCCACGAACGCTGCAGTCGCAGGCCAGCGCTCCGAATCCGCCTCGAAGCCCGCATATGAGCCATTGCGGAAGAAGGTCGCGATCGAAATGTCTGCCGTGCCGATCTCGCCGAAGAGAAAGCCTTTTCGAGGAAGCTCGCCTTCAAGATAATCGAGCGCTGCCGGGATATCTTCGCTCAGCGACTTCTCGATGCGTTCCTGATCGCCGGGTTCGCCCCAGACGATCGGATGGACGATCTTCTGATAGAAGAGCCCCCAGATGAAAAGGTCGCCGAGGCGTGTGTCGGCGAACTCTTCGAACCAGCGCGCGCGTGCGCGGTCCTTGGGCGCCGAAGGTAGAAGCGGGCGACCTTCGTAGGCTTCGTCAAGGTAGGCGCAGATGACCGAGGAATCGCTGACGTGAAAGTCGCCGTCGACAAGCACGGGGATTCGACGAAGCGGACTGAGGCGCTCGAACTGCTCATTGCCGTAGAAAGGCGTGATCGGGTCGACCTCATAATCGAGGCCCTTGAGGTTCATGCACGCAAGCACCTTGCGCACGTAGGGACTGACGAAGCTGCCGATGATGCGGATCATCCAGCGCAACTGCGCCTTTCGTCCCGCGGCTGCAATGAGGCTGGACACGCTGCATTTGTAGCGCTACAGGTGTAGCGCATCAAAAAGGGGTGAACCATGATTCGCACGATTGTTCCGCTATTCGCAATGGCGCTGGTCGCATCCGTCCCTGCTTTGGCGAGCGAGGTCGTGCCCGTCCCGCATTTCGATGCCGTCGGCCTGCGCGGCGGTGGAAGCGTCGTCCTTGTCCCGGGGGCCTCGCAGCGCGTTACGATCCTCGAGGGCAGCAGCCAGTTCACGCACATCTACGTCCAGCGCGGCGGTAGCCTCGAGATCGACGCTTGCGATCGCAACTGTCCGCAGCATTACCGCCTGCGAGTCGAGGTTCAGTCTCCTCGAGTGCCCACCATGGCGGTGGATGGCGGCGGCGAGATCAGCGTCGCGGGCGGCTTTCCTTCGGAGCGCGAGCTTACGCTCGCCGTCAACGGCGGCGGGAAGATCGACACACGCGCTGTCAATGCGAACGACGTCACCGCCTCTGTCAACGGCGGCGGCGACCTGTTCGTCCGGGCTGCTGCAAGGCTCACCGGCGCGGTGCGCGGTGGGGGCAGCGTCCGCTACTTGGGCAATCCCGACGTCACTAGCGCGGTCGAGGGCGGCGGCTCCATTCGGCCGGGTTACTGACCGCCGGGTAGCTCGACGACGTCCACTCGGTCGGCCGTGAAACGCAGGCCGACCGTTAGAAGCGCGCGGAAAGCATTGTAGCCGCCCGTGCCCGGATGGAAGGCGTGGAAGAACAGCTGCGGCTGGCCGTCCAGTCCCGGCGCTACCGAGGCGTGTCCCGGAGCAACCCATTCGCGCGTCGAGCGAAGCAATGGCTCCGACTGCTTCGTATAGGGCCCAAGGGGATGATCGGCGACGGCAACCCCAATTCCATAAGCGGGCGTCGAGAAGTCGTTGCCCGCGTAGAATAGCCAGTAGCGGTCCTGCTGATGGGTGACGAAGGGCCCCTCGATCAGGTGCCCCTCCCAGTCCTGGTCGTT
>DASQYQ010000168.1:0-3268 GCA_035639115.1 Sphingomicrobium sp.
AACCGAGCACATTCAAGCTGGTCATTAATTTAAAGACTGCTAAGGCAATGAACTACACCATTCCTATGGGGTTGGTGCTTCGTGCTGACGAGTTGATCGAATAAGGTTCCGATGTCCGCTATTGGCCCATAGCGGACATCGTCAAACGGCAATCTGATGTCTGCGTTCGGGGGTAAAGCGGACGTCGCGATTTCAGAGCGTCACGTCTGCTTTTGATGCTGTGGACGGCGCCCACTCTGCGGCATCAAAGTGCCAAAGGTGGTTGCGTGAAGCGAACCACGTTGAGGGGAGCCGTCCATGGGCGAGGTTAGCACGATTGGCCTTGATATTGCGAAGTCAGTGTTTCAGGTGCACGGGGTTGATGGCACTGCGCGGCGGTGATGCGCAAGCGCATCAGTCGCTCGAAGGTGTTGGAGTTCTTTGGCGGCTTGTCGCCGTGCCTGGTCGGGATAGAAGCTTGCCCATCAGCACATTATTGGAGCCGCGAGCTACGGGCGCTTGGGCATACGGTAAAGCTAATGCCGCCGAGCTACGTGAAGGCCTATCTTGTCAATCGGCTTCCAAATTTGACCCCCGATCGGCTTCCAATTTTGACCCCCTCTGGCGACGTGTTTTGGCGGTAGTGCTCGCGCCGTCGGAGCTGGTTGGGGTTGCGGAGACGGCGCGAGCGCGGGCGGTGGTGTGAGTATCTTCGCGACTCTTGAACCGCCAACTGTCGTTGCCGGTCTCGACGATATCGCAGTGGTGGGTCAGACGATCGAGTAGCGCGGTCGTCATCTTGGGATCACTGAAGACGCTCGGCCATTCACCGAATGCGAGGTTGGTGGTGACGATGATTGAGGTGCGCTCGTAGAGGCGACTGACGAGGTGGAATAGGAGCTGCCCTCCAGATTGAGCGAAAGGCAGATAGCCGAGTTCGTCGAGAATGATGAAGTCCATTCGAGTGAGTTGATCGGCGATCCGACCTTGCCTTCCGTTACGGGTCTCGATCTCGAGCCGGTTGACGAGATCGACCACGTTGTAGAACCGGCCGCGGGAGCCGGAGCGGATGCAGCTTCTGGCGATGGCAACGGCTAAATGGGTCTTTCCGGTACCGGTGCCGCCGACCAGCACGGCGTTGCGCTGCTGGGCGATGAAGCCGCCCCCGGCGAGATCGTTCACAAGCGTCTCATTGATCGGCGTACCTTCGAACTGGAAGTTGTCGAGATCTTTGGCGAGCGGCAGCTTGGCGATGGTGAGCTGGTACTTGATCGAGCGCGCCTGCTTGTCGTTGATCTCGGCGTTGAGCAGATCACCGACGATGCGCTGGGGCTCATGCTGACGTTTGACGGCCGTGGCCATGATCTCGTCGAAGGCGGCCTTCATGCCGTAGAGCTTGAGTTCGCCCATAAGGTCGAACAGTTGGGATCGTTCCATCAGTTGGTCCTCCTGAGGTTGTCGTAACGGGCACAATCGGCGACGGGCGCATGGCGCAGCGTTAGCGCGGCCGGCGTAAGGATGGTGGCTGGCGGGCCAGGATCACGCTGACGGGCAAGGATATTGAGGACGACATCGGCGGAGTGGACGCTATGGGCGATCGCTTCAGCGCATGCGGCCTCGACCGCCGGCAGTCCGTCGGTGAGTACCGCGGTGAGGATGTCGACCATCTGCCGGTTGCCATCGTCGGCGCCGGCGAGCTTGCGTCGCACACGCTCCATCGACGCCGGCAGCACCCAGTCCTTGAAGGGTGCGCCGTTGCGCAGGGCGCCTGGCTTGCGAGTGAGCACCGGGACGTAGTGCCAAGGGTCATAAACCGTGTCGCCACGGCCGAATGAGCGAAGATGCTCGGCGACAATGCGCCCGTCCTGGCGGATGACGATGCGATCCGCATAGGCATGAACTTCGACGGGACGACCGACAGCGCTGGCAGCTACCGAGTACTTGTTGTTGTCGAAGCGCACCAGGCAAGTCTTCGACACTGACGCCGGCACCGCGTGGAAACCATCGAACCGGCCGGCATAAGGAACGAGCTTCGGTCGCTCCGCCTCGAATACCTCCCAGATCGTCTGCTCGGTCAGCTCCGGATGGCGATGCACCTTGGCGTGGGCGACGCATTTATCGAGCAGCCACGCGTTCATCTCGTCGTAGGTCTTGAACCGCAACCGTGGTGTGAAGAAGCGCTCGCGGACCAGCCCGACCTGGTTCTCGACCTGACCCTTCTCCCAGCCCGATGCCGGCGTGCAGGCGACCGGATCGACGAGGTAATGACTGCACATCTGCAGGAAGCTGCGATTGTAGAGGCGACCCTTGCCGACGAAGATCGTCTCCACCGCCGTCTTCATGTTGTCGTAGATGCCGCGGCCGCAGGTCCCCTTGAACAGGGCAAAGGCCCGGTCGTGGGCGTCGAACACCATCTCCTGCGTCTCGCGCGGATAGGCGCGCACGAACAGCATGCGGCTGTGACAAAGCCGGACATGGGCGACCTTCACGATCACCGTCACGCCGTTCAGCAGGACAACTTCGTGGCTCCAGTCGAACTGGTAGGCTTCTCCAGGAGCAAAGCTCAGCGGGACATAGGCTGCAGCCGTCGCTTGCCCATGCTGCTTGGCCCATCGCCTGGCATAACGGCGCACTGCATCGTAACCACCGTCATAGCCGCGCCCGCGTAGCTCTTCGAAGATCCGGATCAGTGTCAGCTGCTCGCGAGCAGGTTTGGTCGCGTTGCCTGTCAGGAGCGCATCGAGTTCTTCTGTCCATCGCCCGAGCTTCGGTCGGGGCTGAACGTCTCGTTCGTACTCGAAGGTTGTCGCACCAGACCGCAGAACTCTACGGACCGTATTCCGGGATACCTTCAGGTCCCGCACGATCTCCTTGATCGTCTTACCCTTGATGAAGTGCTCGCGCCGAATCCGGCCGATCGTCTCCACTGTCAGCATTCCCCCACCGCTCGCTTCGAATCAAAGCGAGCAGCGCATCAGGCCAATCAGGAGGGGGTCAATTTTGCACGCCGATCCCCCGGCTCAGGGGGTCAAAATTGCATGCCGAATAACAAGCAGCCGTCCACAGTGGCACCCGCCCGCTGTCAGTGTGCTAGTCTCATCCGTCAGGATGGCTTTAGGCGAGGGGAGGCAATGAAAAGGCGCTCCAAAGCAGGCGCAGAACCGGTTAAGGGGCGACGCAAAGCGGCACCGCCAAAGCGCCGCAACGGGTCGAAGGCGCAACGACTTCGTTCCTCCGCTGCCGGGGCAGAAGCTAGGATCGGGCGGCTCACCGGCGAGCTGAACGAGGC
>DASQYQ010000169.1:0-3800 GCA_035639115.1 Sphingomicrobium sp.
GCCAGCACATTTACCCTCAGGAGCTGGAGGAGACCGTCGGTTCGATTCCAGGATTGCGCCGGGGCGGCTGCGCAGCGTTCGGAACGAAGGATAGCCGGACCGGCACCGAGAAGCTGGTGTTGCTGGCGGAGACAGGCGAGCAGGATCCCGAACAGCTCGACCGGCTGAAGCAGTCCATTGCCGAGGTGGTTCACGAACTGTTGGGGGCGCCGCCGGAGGAAATCATCCTCGCGCCACCGGGGACAGTGCCGAAGACGTCCAGCGGCAAGATCCGGCGAGGCTTCGCGCGTCAGCTGTATGAAAGGAGATCTCTGTCGAACAGACCCGCAGCTGTGCGGTGGCAGATGCTCGCACTCGCAATCGAGGGTATTGGTGCCCAGGCTCGCAGGTTGGGTCGATCGACGCTGGCAATTCTCTACGGCTGCTATTGGTGGCTTGTTATAGGCGCCATAAGCCTCGTCACTTGGCCGCTCATATTATTGCTGCCGTTGCGATCGTGGCGTTGGGCGACCCTGAAGCGCTTGGCACGATTGGCTTTCGCCGTCCTGAGGGTACCGCTTCAATACAAAGAGGAATCAGCGATTCCCGCCACGGCAATTCTGGTTGCCAACCATTCGAGCTACCTGGACGGCCTCGTTCTCGCCGCGGTCCTGCCCCGTCCGCTCTGGTTCGTTGCCAAACGCGAACTTGCCTCTCAGCTCATCGCCGGACCTTTCCTTCGCGCGCTGGGCACCATATTCGTTGAACGGGAGCTCGAAGGCGCGCTTAAGAGCGAACGGGCGCTCCTGAAGCTCGATATTGCAGGCAGGCGGATGGTGATCTTTCCAGAAGGAACGTTCACTCGCGCCCCGCGCCTCCAGCCATTCCATCTTGGAGCTTTTGCCCTTGCCTCCGCGCAATCCGTCCCCGTTGTGCCAGTTGCGATCCGCGGGGCACGGTCGGTGCTAGGCAACTTGAGGCAACTACCGCGTCGCCGAACGATCGAAATTGAAGCAGGCTATCCGATTTTAGCTGGTGGGCGAGACTTTCAGGCCGTGTTGCGCCTTCGTGCGGCCGCCCACGAATTCATCGCTTCACGCGTCTACGAGTGCGGCTCCGAGTTCGCCTCGGAAGGTCCGTGATCCGTATCTCTCCTGATAGTCCCGAACGACCGACTTGTGGTTCGAGCGAGACCTGCCGATCACTAGGCAAGCGAGGACAACATGGAAGTACCGGTTCAGATTGATTTTCGCGGCAGCGAACCAACGCCGAGATTGCGCGAGCAGATCGAAAGCAAGTTGCAGAATCTGGAGGACGCGTTCGGCAGAATTATTGCGGCCCGGGTGGTGATTTCAGCACCGAGCGGACGACACAAGACCGGGGGCCTGTACGATGTTGGCATCCATCTCACCCTCCCGGGTCGACACTTGGTCGAGGTGGAGCGAACACCGCCTTTGGATGAGCGGTTTTCCGACCCATCCTTTGCAATCGGCGACGCATTCCGCCGTGCTCGGCGCAAGTTGCAGGATGAAGCTCGGCGCATCGATGGGCGAGTGAAGACGCATGAGGAACGGACGATCGGACGCGTGGTACGGCTCAATCCAGGTGCAGGTTTTGGTTTCATTCTCTCGGAGGACGAGGGGGAGATCTACTTCCATCGCAACAGCGTCCTCGACGGCAAATTCGACAGCCTCTCGGTAGGATCGAAAGTCGCCTTCGTCGTCGAAGATGGAGATAAGGGGCCGCAGGCAAGCACCGTCCGAACCCTCTAGGTCGCGCTTCGTCAGCGCCGACCTGCACGCATGTGGGAGGCTAGTCTTGCGCGACCATCTCGGTTGGCTCTTCGGACTGCTCGTTCTTGCGACCGTTCTTACGCTTGTTTCCATGAATCCCAGCTCGAAGTCTTTGCTGAGCTTCTAAGGCGCTCTGAACCTTCGTGGGTCATCGCCGCCGCCTTTTTCCAGCTAGCGACCTATCTCTGGCTCTCCCTGTCCTGGAATGCGGTCCTCGACGGCTGGCGTCCTCGCCCAGAGCGTACTCTTCGTTTCATCGCGACACGCATGTACCCGCGGTTGACAGAATGAACTTTCCGGTGAGTGACAGGCGAGGCTCGGTCGCGCTCACAACGCGCGCTCGGTAGCGAGTCAGACTCAAGGAAGCTCCGCCGTAGCAAAAGCCGTGGGTTGGTTTCTTCAGCTGTCTGGAGAAGTTGGGCATTCAGGCGGGCAAGGGGTCTCCTGCGGTTCGGGTGCGGGTGAAGGCGTCTCTCCCGGACAGGGCTCACGAAAGGGGCTCGGTTCGGCGGGTGGCTCGCCTGCTGGCTCTTCGAACGGCACCTCATCAGGTCGTTGCTGAGTCATCATCGTGAAGCTCCGTTTCACGAACTTGAACAACGCTGTTCGCCGGTAGAGGCAAGCATCGTCGCTATGAATTACGCCGCAATCCCGCATGCAAACATACGGGTGTTTACGAAGATGACATCGGAACCGATCGGAATCGAAGTTCTCGATGCCGGCTTGAGTGATTCAGCCGTCGCTAAATTGGAGCGTCGAGCAGTCTGATTGCGGAATGGACCGCGGAATGGCTTTTGGAAAACTAGCTAAGTGCTGGCTGGGGCGGCAGGATTCGAACCTGCGAATGCCGGTACCAAAAACCGGTGCCTTACCACTTGGCGACGCCCCAGCAGGCGCGGGTCCCTGAAGCGGGAGAAGCGCGGCTTATACCGGCGAAGACGCGCGTTGGAAGAGCCGATGGGGTCCGAGCCGCAATCTCGCTATAGGCGCCGAATGAACGAGCCCGCGATCCGCGATTTCCACGCCCACATCTACTACGATCCCGAAGAGGTCGAGCGCGCGAAGCAACTGGCCGCCGCAGCGCATGCGCGGTTCCCGATAGCTGTCGGGCACTTCCACCTGCGGCCGATCGGCCCGCATCCGCGCGGCAGCGTGCAGCTAACAGTGCCGCGGGAGGCGTTCGGCGACGTCGCGCAGTTCCTGGCACTAAATCGCGGCGATCTCACGATCTTCGCACATGCCGAGACCGGCGAGGATCTCGCCGATCACACGAAGCACGTAATCTGGTTCGGCCCAAGCGAGAAACTCGACCTTTCGATCTTCAGCTAGCCGCAGCCACCTTAGGCGCGCTTGCTCCGGCATTTCGCGCCAGCGAGGCGCCGAGAGCGACCAGCGGCGCAAGCGGAACCAGGAAGCTGAGGTGATACCAGGCCGGGAACATGTTCCAGAGTTTCACGTGGACCGGCAGGAACATCGCCAAGATGATCAGACCGACCGCCCATGCCGCCCATTTCTTTGAAGGCGCAATCAATGTCACGACTGCACCCGCTACGACCGAAGTGAGTGCAGCCTCCGTGAGCCGTCCGACCTTCATCGCCATCGTGAACTGCAGGGTCGCTTCGGCCGCATGATAGCCCGGGATCGCGGCGCGTAGGCCGAAGTTGAGGATTGTCACGACCACCGCCCATGTGACCAGCCCCGCAACGATGCTTCCGATCGTCCGCCACATGGCCATTCTCCCCTCTTGCTTATTAGAATCACATTAGTTTAATTAAACTATGAACGCAAGACTGCTGGTCCTCGGCGTCCTCCACCGCGGCGACTTCCATCCGTACGAGATCAAGCGACGGCTCGAGGCCGCGATGGTCGAATGCTATATCGATGTGGAGGTCGGAACGCTCTATTACGCCGTCCGCCAGCTCGAAAAGGAAAAGCTGATCAAAGCGATCGCCGAGGAGCGCGTTGCGCGGGGCGGCGTTCGGACGATCTACAGCATCACCGATGCCGGCCGCTCTGGATTCCGGAAAG
>DASQYQ010000170.1:0-2817 GCA_035639115.1 Sphingomicrobium sp.
ACGAGCCGGAAGACGGTGCCGTCCTCATCGACGAGATAGTGCGACGAGACATGCGCCTCCGGAGACGTCAAACGATCAAGCGCCGACTGCATGTCGGGCATGCCGGTATAGTGGAGGACGATCATCGAAACCGGCAGCTGCCGCTCGTCAAAGTTCGGCGATGGCTTCTCGATGCAATCGATCACGCGCAGATTGGCGCATAGCTACAGCTCTAACGTCAAGCCCCCGCGGCGGTGGACCGCCGGTCTCCCTGCCGTTTCTCTACCCGGCTGCCGTCGCCCGTGAGGCGATACAGTCCGCGCGCGTTGATGTCGGCGCCGAGCTTGTTCGTCTGGCCGATCACCGTTTCCCCTGCGCCCAGCATCAGCCATCCATCCTCGGCCATCGCGCCTGCGAGCCTCTCGAAGCTCAGCGTCTTCTTCTCGGGGCTGAGGTAAAGCAGGACGTTGCGGCAGAGGACGATATCGAACCCGCCCGGGTGGGGCGCCGGTTCGAGGATGTTGTGAACCTGGAAGCGGACGGGGCGGCGAAGCTCCTCGACTGCGCGCCAGCCGTCTGGGCACTCCTCGAACCATTTGATCATCTGGTTGATTCCGAGGCCGCGCTGGACTTCGAATTGCGTGTAAGACCCGATCCGGGCGCGATCGACGCAGCTCGTCGACACGTCGGTGCCGAGGATGTCTACGGTCCACCCGCGCCACTTCTCCGGCTCTTCGGCGAAGAGCATCGCGAGCGAGTAGGCCTCCTGCCCCGTCGAGCAGCCCGCCGACCACAGGCGCAATCGCTTCGACTTGGAGCGTCGCTGCGCGAGCTCGGGGAGCGCATGACGCTGGAGCACGTCGAACGGCGCTCGATCGCGGAAGAAATAGGTCTCGTTATTGAGCAAGGCTTCGACGACCATCTGCGACAAGCTCGGCTCCTTGCCCATGACGAGGATGGTGATGAGCTCGTCGAGAGTGCCGATGCCGCGCTCCCGAAGAAGCGAGGAAAGGGCGGTTTCAATGCGCCAGCGCCGGCTCATTGTAAGTTGCTGGCCCGTGCGCGCCTCCAGTAGGCCGGCCAGGATTCGGATCGAGCTGTCGCTTATTTGCACTCGCGGTGATCCTCCGAGCGAGAGGCGATCCGACGCGCGATCTTGTCCGGCGGAAGAACGGCGCTTGCGAGGCCGGCCTCAAGCACTGCTCGCGGCATTCCCCAGACAGCACAGCTCGCTTCGTCTTGGGCGATGATCGAGCCGCCACAGGCGACGAGCGTGGTCGCGCCTTCGACCCCGTCGCGCCCCATGCCCGTGAGCACGATTCCGAGCGCGCTCGCTCCGTAGATGGACCCCACCGATGCGAACATCGGATCCACCGACGGAAGGCACCCGCTAGTGGCTCGGCCGTGGCTGAGGCGAGTGATCGGGCCGCTCTTGCCCGGCTCCAGAGTCAGATGGGCATCGCCGGGAGCGAGATAGATATGATCCGCCTCCAGCGACATGCCCTCCTCAGCGACCGTGCACGGCCGGTGAGCGATGGTTCCGAGCTGCCGCGCGAACACGAACATGAAGGGAGCCGGAAGGTGCTGCGTGAGGAGAATCGGAACGCCGATTCGCTTCGGGAGCGCATGGAACAAGACGCCGAGCGCGTGGATTCCTCCGGTCGAAGCGCCGATGGCGAGAATGTCGATCGGATCGCTCGGCATCGCCCGTAGCACGGCCTGCGGCCCGGTTGCCTGCGAGGCATAGGTTGCCTTGGCAACGGCTGGCGCCGCATAGCCAAGCGCCTTCAACTTGCTGAGCAGGATTTCCGAGAACTTGCCGTTGAAGCGTCCAGTGCCGGGCTTCGGCATGGTGTCGGCGGCGCCAAGCGCCAGCGCTGCGATTGTCTGCTCGGCCCCATCCTCGGCCAGCGAGGAGACGATCATGACCTTCGCTCCGGCAGCGGCTGCAATGATGCGCGGAATGGACTTGAGACCGCCTGCGCCAGGCATCTCGAGGTCGAGGACGACGACGTCGACCCGGCATTCACCGAGCGCTTCGATCGCGTCCTCGGCGGTTCCGGCCACGGCAGTGATCTCGAATGCAGGATCGCTTTCAACCATGCGTGAGAGAACCGCTCGAGCGACCGTCGAATCGTCGACGATCATCAGCCGGATCCGCCGCTGTGCTAGCGCGGGTCCCGGCTGGCGGTCCCGCGATCTGGCGAGCCCCCGCTCCACCGCTGCTGGCCTCAGGCTACGCCGACGAGCTGGAGCTTGATGTGGAGTGTCTCCCGGTCGAACGGCTTCATCACATATTCGTCGGCGCCCGCTTCAAGGGCAGCGCGAATATGGGCCATGTCGTTTTCTGTGGTGCAAAACACGACCTTCGGCTGATCACCGTGTCCGCGCTGGCGCAGGAGACGGAGGAACTCCATCCCGCTCATGACCGGCATGTTCCAGTCGAGCAGGACGACATCAGGCATTTTGGACTCGCAGCGGGTCAGCGCTTCCTGGCCGTCACCGGCCTCCTCAACCTCGAACTCGAGCGTTTCGAGAATGTGGCGCGCGACTTTCCGGATCACCTTCGAGTCATCGACGATCAAACAGCTCTTCATTCTCAAGCTTCCCGCTTCCCCACTAATGCCCGTCCTAAACGTTAAGGGTAACGAAGACCTTAAGCGGCCCGCGCTTCGGTCGCGCCGGCGATCAGAGCGGCGACATCGACCATAAGCAGCGCTCCGGCTTCGGTATCGACCATACCCATCGACACGCGTTCCCAGCCGGAACCCATCGCGGCACGAACAGGGGTCGGTTCCGAGAGGGCTTCGACGACGTCTTCGACCAAGTCGACAATCA
>DASQYQ010000171.1:0-2543 GCA_035639115.1 Sphingomicrobium sp.
ACGCGCTCGCGCTTCTCGTCGCACGCAACCTCGTCGTCTTCATGAAGCGGCCCGGCGGCCAGTCGCAGTTCAGTGCGCCGCTTCAATCGCAGTCGGTCGAAGGCCCGCTCGGCTCCGTCCTCGGCTGGATCGTCGAACATCCCTGCGAGGATCTGCGCACCGAGCGACTAGCGGAGCGCGCGAACATGAGCCTCCGCAACTTCTTCCGAGCGTTCGAATCCGCGACCGGTACCTCGCCCGCCGACTGGGTTGAGATGGCCCGAACCGAAGTCGCCAAGCGCCACCTCGAGGAAGGCACGGACAAGGTCGAGCAGGTCGCCTACAAGTCCGGCTTCTCGAGCTACGAGCAGATGCGCAAGGCCTTCGCCCGCCGCGTCGGCGCTAGCCCGACCGAATATCGCTCGCGCTTCGCAAGAACGCAGATGGGAGAACAGCCTGCGACCCTCGCGCCCTTGTTCGCAGGTTACGTCCGGCCGCCACAGCCGGAAACGCTTCAATGATGTTGCCGCGCCCCTGCGGCGGGCCCGGCCGGTGGTGGGGGCATGGCTAGGAAGACCTCGTTGAGCGCCTTCGTCTCGGGAAGGATATAGACGATCCCCGACCTGCCTTTGAACAGCGGCTTCACCACCTTTGCGTAAAATGCCGTTGGAACGTTGATGCAGCCGAAGGTGATCCGATTGTCAGCCGGCGTCGGCGAGTTCAACCGTTCGAGCCGCCGCTGCTTCTTGTTGGTGGTGATCACTGCATGGAGCGAGATGGCCGTCGGATAATCGACCCACAACACGTCCCGGCCGCCAGCCGCGTGGCCGAAGGTCGCGACGAACCGCCCCGCCGGGGTCGTCCGGTCGCTCACCGGAATATCGGAGAGCTCGCGGTCGCCGACTTCCGGATCGGAATGGTCGCCCCGGGTGATTCCGACGAGTACTGGCGCCGTGCCCACCAGCTTGGTTGTCGAATCGAAGGCAAGGACCTCAGCCTCGACCTTGTCGACGACCAGGAACGGCATTCCATTATTGTCGTGCGACGCGATCACCCAATCGGCCACCTGCCATGCATCGCCGGATGCAGTCGGCGGGCTTGGAGCCTTGCTCGGCGATTTTGCGTGAGCGGGACCGCGCGCGGCTTGCGCGGGGCAAGGGAAAAGCGCGAGCGCCGCCATTCCTGCCGCCAGCAGAAAACCGCGCATCACTTCTGTTCAGCCTCCAAGACCAGCGCCGACCGAACTCGGCAGTGCGAGCTTTAGCCGCGAGGCCTCTTTCTCGCCAGCTGCTGCTCGATGCTGTCGACACGGCCGCTCAGCTGGTCGAGCCGCTGGTTCGCCTGCTGCGCCGAACCCATCGCCGCCTGCGCGGTCTGGTTGGCCTGGTTTGCAGTCCCCTCGACCTGGTTCACCCGGGCTTGGAGAGCGTCGATGCGCTGGTTCACCATGGCGATGTGCTGATTGACATAATCCTCGGTAGCACAGCCGCTGAGGGATAATCCGGCACCGCTGAGTGCAGTCATTAGGATGAGACTTCTCTTCATTGCTTTCCTCCTTACTTCGGAGGTGGGCGACAATGAGCGCAGCGACGCTGAATTGTATCAGTGAAAAACCCGAATTCGCGCGGTGTAAAATTTGACTTTTCGCGCCACTGCTAAGGAACGAGCACCGTATCCTTCGCTTCCGCGAGCATCTTTGGGTAGTCGAGAGTGAAGTGGAGCCCGCGGCTCTCGTGCCGTGACAAGGCGCTCCGGATGATGAGGTCCGCGACCTCGACCAGGTTGCGAAGCTCGATCAGGTCCGGAGTCACCCGGAAATGGGCGTAATAGTCCCGCACCTCCTTGCTCAGCATATCGATCCGATGCTTTGCGCGCTCCAGCCGCTTGGTCGTTCGGACAATGCCAACATAGTTCCACATGAAGCGCCGAATCTCGCCCCAGGTCTGGGTGATCACGACTTCCTCGTCGCTGTCGGTGACCCGGCTTTCGTCCCAGGCCCGGATTGCCGGCAATTCCGGAAGCGACTCCCAATTGGCGATGATGTGCTTCGCGGCCGCTTCGCCGAAGACGAGGCATTCGAGCAGGCTGTTGGACGCGAGGCGGTTGGCGCCGTGCAAGCCCGACTGAGTCACCTCGCCCGCGGCATAGAGTCCCGGCGCATCGGTGCGGCCGTCCAGGTCCACTACGACTCCACCGCAGGTGTAATGCTGCGCCGGAACCACTGGGATCGGCTCCTTGGTGATGTCGATTCCGAGGCCGATCAGCTTCTCGTAGATGTTCGGGAAATGCTGCCGGACAAAGTCCGGCTCTCGGTGCGAGATGTCGAGGAAGACATAATCGAGGCCGTCGCGCTTGATCTCGTGGTCGATCGCGCGGGCCACGATATCGCGCGGCGCGAGCTCTCGGCGCTCGTCATAGTCGGGCATGAAGCGGTGGCCGGTAATCGGGTGCTCGAGGATCCCGCCTTCGCCGCGAACCGCTTCGGTGATCAGGAAGTTTTTGACCTGAAGATTATAGAGGCAGGTCGGGTGGAACTGCATGAACTCCATGTTCGAGATCCGGCA
>DASQYQ010000172.1:0-4548 GCA_035639115.1 Sphingomicrobium sp.
GCTCGACCCCCACTCCTGGGAGGTCAACCGGGAGGTTGCGCGGATGCTGTTCCGCAACGGCCGCATTCCCGAGTCCATTCCATATTTCGAGAAGGCCGGTTCCTTGATGGAGACCGACTGGCACAACCCATTGATGCTGACGACCTGTTACGAGGCGACGGGCGACAAAGAAGCTCTACGCCGCGTAGCGAAGCTGACGTTCGATCGTACCGAGAAGGCGGTAGCAAGCGATCCGACAAATGGCACCGCTCTCGCGGGTGGCGCCTATTCGCTCGCTGCGTTCGGCGAGCTGGAGAGAGCGCGAGACTGGACGCGGCGTGCGCTGCTCCTCGATCCCGACAATCTCAACATGCGCTACAATCTCGCCTGCACGCTTATCAGGCAGCTGGGCGATGCGGACGAGGCGATCGACACGCTCCGGCCATTTTTCGAGCGGATCAACAGCAGAAGCCTGCTTCGCCACATGGGCGTGGATCCAGATCTCGATCCACTCCGCCAGGACTCGCGCTTCAAGGAGATGTTCGCGGCCGCCAAGAAGCGGCTCGGGATGACCGAGGCTGAGGCTGATGCCTGACACGCGCGACGTGTTCATCTCCTACGCTCGACCGAGCGAGGAAGAGGCGCATCGCATTTCCCAATTGCTCCGCGACGCCGGCTTCAGCGTGTGGCGGGACGACGAGCTGCCGGCCCACCGAGCTTATTCCGACGTGATCGAGGAGCGATTGACGTCGGCCAAGGCGGTCGTCGTCCTCTGGTCAGCGGAATCCGGCAAATCGCACTGGGTGCGAGCCGAAGCGGACAGCGCCCGGGAGGCTGGAACGCTGGTGCAGGCGACGCTCGACGGTGTGCTCCCGCCAATGCCGTTCAACCAGATCCAGTGCGCCGACCTCAAGGGCTGGAACGGAGACATGAAGTCGGCGGCGTGGCGCAAGCTCGAGGACAGTGTCGCCGCATTGGTCCACGGCGGGGCCGAGGATCGCGCGCCAGACGATACGGCGGTTATGGCCCCGACGAAGGTCCGCGCTTCAATTTGCGTCCTTCCGTTCGTCAACATGAGTGGAGAGCCTGAGCAGGAATATTTCAGCGACGGAATCAGCGAAGATATCACGACGGACTTGTCCAAGGTTTCGGCGCTGGAGGTCGTCGCACGAAACACCGCGTTCAGCTTCAAGGGCCAGAACCCGGACGTGAAGGAGGTCGCTGAGCAGCTCGGCGTCACGCACGTTCTCGAAGGCAGCGTACGCAAGGCCGGCAACCGGATCCGAATCAACGCCCAGTTGATTGACGGGTCGACTGGGAAGCACCTCTGGGCCGACCGCTTCGACCGCGATCTCACAGACATCTTCGAAATCCAGGACGAGATTTCGAAAGCGATCGTCGACGCTCTCAAGGTGAAACTTCTGCCGGCGGAAAAGAAAGCCATCGAAAGCCGCGGCACGACTAACGTTGAAGCGTACAATCTCTATCTGATGGCCCGGCAACAGTGGATCCAGGGCTCCTACGGCGACCTCAGTCGCGACAAAGCGATCGTCCGATTCTGCGAACAATCGGTCGAGCTCGATCCCAACTACGCGGAGGCCTGGGCTCTGCTGGGACTCGCCCAGCTGGAACTTCGCTTCGTTCACGGCATCGACCAGAACGGGCTTCCCGCCGCCGAGCGCGCGCTGGCGCTGAATCCGAACCTACCGGAAGCGCATTGCATCAAAGCACGCTATCTCGAAGAAGACGGACAGGCGGACAAAGCGGAACAGCAGGTGCGCTACGCGCTGGAACTGAACCCCGAATCGTGGGAGGCGAACCGGGAGACCGCGCGTATTTTGTTCCGGTCAGGACATATCGAAGAATCGATTCCGTTCTTCGAGAAGGCGGCGTCCCTGATGGATACGGACTGGCGCAACGCCTCCATGCTCATCACTTGCTATGGCGCGATGCATGACCCGGCGAAAGCACGGCGTGCGGCGGAACGAGCCGTCGCCCGGTTGCAGACGGTGATTGCCGGCAATCCGACGAACTGCTCGGCTCTCGCAATGGGTGCCTCGGCGCTCGCGGCCATGGGCGACCATGAGCGCGCCCGCGATTGGGCTCGGCGTGCTCTTCTCCTCGATCCCGACAACCTGCTTGGGCGCTACAATATCGCGTGCTCGCTCGCAGCCAATCTCGATGATCCGGAGGGTGCAATCAACGCGCTGCGCCCCTATTTCGAGTTCACGAGCAGCACGACAGAAATCCGCCACGCCGAAGTCGATCCCGATCTCGATTCGATACGACGCGATCCCCGCTTCGAGTCCATGCTGGTTTCCGCGAAGCAGCGGTTGGGCATGGCCGCGGCGGCGGAATAGCCTGCAACGTTCATTCATTTGCCTTAACCCACCGCATTGCGTCAGGATGAGGTTCGCGAAGGCCGGAGTCCGGTAGGGGGATTGCCGTGGGGCTGAGGACCAAGTTCAACCTGTTGATGCTTGTCGTCGCAGTGGTCGGGGCTGGCTTGTTTGCGTTAGCGGCGGAACCGCTCGTCAATGCGGTTGCGCGCGAGGAGGTGCTTCAGAGCTCGCGCATCATGATGGAGAGCGCGGCGGGGGCGCGGAAATATACGTCGGAACAAATCGCCCCGATCCTCAAGCCAGCGATCGCCCGTCAATTCTATCCGCAATCGGTCTCCGCTTACGCCGCGAAACGCAATTTTGACGTGATACACGCGAAGTTCCCGGACTACATGTATCGCGAGGCGGCGCTCAATCCGACCAATCCGCAGGACCGAGCGACGGACTGGGAAGCCGACATCATCAACGATTTCCGATCGCATCCCGAGAAGGAGGAAGTCTCCCTGGTGCGGTCGACGGCGACAGGACCGATGCTGGAGCTGGCACGGCCGCTCGTGAACAAACCGGCGTGCATGGAATGCCATAGCACTGCGGCAACGGCGCCTGCGTCGATGATCGCGCTCTATGGCAATGAGAACGGGTTCGGATGGAAGCCCGGCGAAATCATCGGAGCGCAGATCGTGTCGGTACCGATGGCTGCTTCCGCGATGCGCGCCAGCCATATCCGCAGCCTGTTCGTGATTCCCTTCCTCGCCTTCATCGCGCTGCTATTCGTATCTGTTGACGTGCTCCTTAGCTTCGTCGTTGTGCGGCCGATCGAGCGGATGGCGAAAACGGCCGAAGCGATCAGCCTCGGCGAGATCAACACGCCGGAATATCATTATCGCGGCCGCGATCAGATCGGCCGCCTCGCGGCCTCCTTCAACCGCATGCATCGCAGCCTGGCGGAAGCCTTTAGGATCATTGGTGAGGACTGAGGGGGTGCCGGAGCAATTGAATTCATTTTTCCTGAGCTACTCGCGCAGCGACGAGCGAACTGCGCTCCGGCTTGCCAAGGACCTGCGGGAACGCGGCATCGCAATGTGGGTCGACCAGATCGACATCCGGCCGAGCGAGCATTGGGACCGGGCGATCGAGCGTGCCGTCGGCTTCTGCCGCGGGTTGGTCGTAATTGTGTCGCCCAGGTCCGTCGCTTCCGACAATGTCGCGGATGAGATCAGCTTCGCAATCGACAACGGCAAGAGCGTACTTCCCGTCATGATCGAGCGCTGCTCTCTGCCGCTTCGGCTGACTCGAATGCAGGTCGTCGACGCAACCGGCAGCTATGACCGCGCACTGCAGCAATGCTTCGAGGAGCTGACACGACGCAGTGCCGATCCCAAGTCCAGCACGCCGGCCGCGAGCGCATCCGCACGAGAACAACTGGACGCAACGGAATTGGCCAAGGCGAAGCAGCGGTTGGCCGAGTTCGTCGGGCCGATCGCCGGCCGGCTCGTCGACAAGTCCGCTATTCGTGCGAATTCGGCCACCGAGCTTTACGCCATGCTTGCGCAGCATATCGACGACGAGGTTGAGCGCGCGCGCTTTGCTGCGCATGCTTCGGTCCCGATGTCGCCGCCGGCTGGGCGGCCGACGGCCCCTCAATCGGCACCACCAGCATCAATCGAACCCAGCGAGCTCGAGTCGATGACCAGGCTAATGGTTCAGCATATCGGTCCGATCGGAGCGATCGTGGTAAAGCGCGAAAGCCGAAACGCGGCGAACCTCCTCCAGCTGCGGCAACAACTCGCCAGCCACATCCCAGACGAGGGGCAGCGAGCCAATTTCATGCGGGATACTCAACCGCGATAGCTCGCAACGGCCGCAGTGGCGTTCCGCAAGCGCCACGGCTAGGAGCCGAGCAATGCGGGGATTGTCGTCCAGCGAACAGGGCGCCGTGGAGCGCGCTTCGGCCGAGCCGATGCTCGATCAGGTGCTCGCCTGGTCGGCCGTCAACAGCGGCTCGCATAATCTCGGCGGGCTCGAGCGGATGGCGGACCTGCTTGCCGACGCTTTCAGCGCCCTTCCCGGCGTGTTGAGGCTCGAGCAGCCGCAGCGCGTCGAGGCGGTCGATGCCGGTGGAAAGGCGATTGCGCTGAAGCATGGGCGGCATCTTCACCTGACGGTGCGGCCGACGGCGCCTGTGCAGCTTCTCTTCACGGGGCACATGGACACGGTGTTCGGCCAC
>DASQYQ010000173.1:0-3230 GCA_035639115.1 Sphingomicrobium sp.
GATCCGGCAAGCCGCCAAGCCACGGCAGGCGCAACAGAAGTCCAGGTAGGCGCTCGTAATCGAGTGAGAGACCCGTCGTTGGCGCTGAAGCAGCACGCACGGGCTTGCAGCGCTCGCGAACGAGCGCCTGTTGGATGTCACAGCAACGATCGCAGCGCTCCCATGCCTCCCTGCCAGGCAGACTGGGCGCCGTCGGATAGCCTAGCGCCTTTATGGTCGTGCCTTCGCTTGCTTGTTCAATGCGTTGCAGCCGAGCCTCCGCTGAATGGAGGGCTACAACTGGCACTGACCTGACATATAAGATCTAATTTGAAGCACACCTTCCCGCCACCGGGATCGGACCGCCAATCAACCCGCTAGCCCATGGGAACGGCAAAATCGGCTCCAGCGAAGCGGTCCCCCACCCCCTTTCCGGCGCACCGGTCGCCTGTAACGTGAAAAACCCTGAACCGAACGAGAACGATCCCCTAGTAAGCAAGATTGCGCGGCCGCGGGCGGGCGACGCGTTGCCGGCTGATCCATTTTTCATCGTCGGCAGTGGTCGTTCCGGATCGACGATGCTGCGGATGATGCTCTGTGCTCACTCGCGGCTCACGATTCCTCCGGAGACCTGGTTCCTCCTGCCGTTGGTCGAGCGCTTCAGCCTCGATCGTACCCTCGACGCAGCCGAGATCGAGTCCGCCGTCTCGATAATGACTCAGCACTATAGATGGCCGGACATGAAACTTGAGGCGGAGGAAGTCCGGCGCAACCTGAGTCAAGTGACGGCGCCGTATCTGCGCAACGTAGTCGAGGTCGTCTACCGATTGCATTTGGAAGCCGAGGGCAAGGCGCGCTGGGGAGACAAGACTCCCATTTACATCGAGATCGTGCCGCAACTGACGCGGATGTTCCCGAATTCGCGATTCATTCATTTGGTCCGCGACGGCCGTGACGTGGCCAAGTCGCATCAAGCTGCGGGCTGGTACGGTCGTTGGTTGCACGACAACACGCGTGAGTGGACCAGAGCACTCGAGTTTAACGGCCGCTGGGCGAGTTCAGAATTCCGCCAGCGAATTCTGCAGGTGCGCTACGAGGAGCTCGTTCTCGAGACCGAAGCTACCTTGCGGAAAATCTGCTATTTCATAGGCGAGGAGTTCGAGCCAAGCATGCTGTCTTGGGAGCGGCAGGTGGACGAGCGGGTTCCGGCACGGGAGCATCGGATTCACACGAAGCTGAAAAGCAGGTCCGGCGCTGAGGCCGTAGGTCGCTGGAAGCGGGAGATGACGGCTCGCGAGCTGTTCGTTGCCGAAGCATTCATGGGAGAGCACCTGAGCCGCGCGGGATACGAACGTCACTATCCGGGCCCATTGTGGAAACCGGCCTTCGCGTTGACGCGCTTGTATTGCCACACAGTCCTGCCCACATTCGATATGCACTTGAGAGCGGTCCGCTTTCTCAGACGTCGGCTTGCACCCCGCCTCGGGCTGAAGTGATGAGAAGCGCGGCGCTCACCGCCCAGGACGAAGCACGTCGCGCGGACGCGAAAGACACCCACAAGCCACGGCTGCTGTTCGTGCTGCCGATCGTCCCGTGGCCAATTCGCCGCAATGGGATCTCTCTGAGGTTTGCTCCCGTAATCGATTACCTCGCGCAACGGTACGAATTGGACGTCCTGGTACTTGCCGAGGAGGATGAGTTCTCGCCATCGACCCTCGGACGGTGTCATGCGCTTACCGTCATCAAGGTGCCCTTCACTTCACTCCCCCGCTGGCTCAGAAGGATAAGGAATACCTGGCGCGCCCTATCGCCGTGGGGCCCGCCGCTGGGTTCAGCGCGATTCGACAACGACCGACTTGAATACGCACTGCGGACCTATCTCGCAGACAAGGATTATTCGGTCGTCGTCTGGGCGACGAGACACCTGGAGGTCGCGTGCCGACTCCGGCGGCGGCACACCAAAGCTCGCTTCGTTGTAGACATCATCGATTCGCCCGCTCTCTACTGCTTCCGCAATGCTTCCAGCGATCTCGTGATCAGGGCGCTTACACGGTACGACGGCTGGAAATGGCGCCGCCTGGAAAGACGCGCGCTGGAAGCGTTCGACGCGACGATTTATATCTCGAACGTCGACGCACAGGTGCTGCGCGCAGGTCCCGACCCACGCATACACGTAGTCCCGAACGGAATCTATGACGCGGATGCGCCACCTTTGGCACAAGCATTGCCTTCCGGCAGAGTTATCGGATTCCTGGGTCACATGGCATATTCGCCGAATATCTCCGCCGCCCTGCGCCTCGCGCAATGCATACTCCCACGGATTTCGACGGCGCTGCCGGATGCCAGCCTGCTGATCATTGGGCGCGATCCAGCGCCCGAGATCACCCGGCTCGCAGGGCCACGGATCAGCGTCACCGGCACGGTGGACGACATCTGGTCATACATCACCCGCGCGAACGTTTTTGTATTTCCAATGATTGAAGGCACAGGTCTACAGAATAAGATTCTCGAAGCGATGTATGCCGGTGTTCCGGTTGTCACCACTTCGATTGCCGCCAACGGGATAGGTGCCAGCGGCGGCGAGCAACTGGTGATTGCCGACACTGATGATGAAATTGCCGAACAGACGGTGAAGCTGCTCCGCGATCCACAGTACAGCGCTGCTCTCGCGGCATCCGCGCGAGCCTTTGTATTGCGAGAGTTTTCATGGGCCACCATCCTGCCGCGGTATGAAGCCGTCGTCGCCCCCTTTGAACGCGCCGCCATCTATTAATGCCGCCGCCGGCGCAAAGAAACCAGAGGGATCAGCCGAGACGGCGTGCGATGAGCGACGGCAGGTGAATCAGGAACCCCAGGACGAGTCGCAAATACATTGAGGTCAGCAGCACGTTATCGCGCCAGTAGTTGAAGTGGGAGACACCCCCTTCCTCGGACGTGAAGTATTTCACCGGCGCCGGCAGGTTCACGACCGGTATACCCTGCCAGCTCAGGCGCACCACGGCCTCGGCATCGAAGTCAAATCGCCGCATCCACATGCTCCGCCGCATCACCGCCACGAGCGGAGCGATGGGATAGACGCGGAAGCCGAAGAGGGTATCGTGAATATCGGCCCATAACGTCTCGAGGTTGGTGCACCAGTTCGCAATCTTGCGGCCACGTAGCCGTATGCGCGGCGCACTGGCGTCGAACACCGGGTCACCCAGGATCATTGCACGTGGCGCGGCGGCCGATGCGGCCATAAAGGCGCCGAT
>DASQYQ010000174.1:0-2337 GCA_035639115.1 Sphingomicrobium sp.
CCGGATCCGGAAATTCAGGAGATCGCCAATGCGGCTAACGAGCGACGCTTCCTCCCACTCGACTTGATCTTTGCGCATCCGCTCAGCGAGCGAATGCGCGACCTTCTGCGCTCGGAAGGCATCCCAGCGGAGGAGATCGCAAAGCTCGAAAGCCGCCAAGTGCCGCGGCGCACGATCCTCGGAGTCGATTATTACGAGTGGAACGAGCGGCTGATCGACCGCGATGGCGATGCACGCGCGCTCGGCGAGCTGTTCGGCTGGTATGTGATCGCGGACCAATATTGGCAGCGCTATCGCCGCCCGATGATGCACACTGAGACCAACAAGAAGGACGCTGACGGCGCGCCCCGATGGCTTTGGCGACAGTGGCATAATGTGCAGCTGCTGGCGAAAGCGGGCGTGCCGCTCGTCGGCTTCACCTGGTACAGCCTGACCGACCAGATCGACTGGAGCATCGCGATGAGCGAGGCGGTCGGCCTGGTCTATCCGGTCGGGCTCTTCGACCTGAACCGTGAATCACGAACCGTCGGTCTCGCCTACAAGCATCTGATCGACACTTACGGGGACGTGGCGGGCTATCGCGATTGCAAGGCGCTCCAGGAGATCATCCGATGATCTACGACTTCCTGGATGCGCACGGCTACGACCCCGGCCCGAGCCAACGGCCGATGCTCGCCGGCGCAATCTCCGGAATAGTCGCAACGATTCCTGCGATCGGCGTACTGGCCGCTTTCGGCTCACTGACGGTGGAAGCTCAAGTGCTCGGGATGTCGCCCGCAGCGACGCTTGGCGCCGGTTGGCCGGTGATGGCAGTCGCAGGGGCTGCTTACGCGCGCTTCTTCGGCCGCGCGGCGAACGCGGTGAAAGGCGGGTGGCTTTTCGGTATGTCCTTCGGCTTCGCCTTATGGGCGGCGGGAGCGGTGCTTGTGCTGCCCTTGCTCAGCGGCGGTCTCGCCCCTGCCGGTGGAGCGGCCATCGGAGTCGCTCTATCGCTGATCGCTTGGGGTTTTGCGACGGGCATCCTGGTCCCCTTCGTCCATCGGCCGCTTCACCAAAGCCTGGAAAATGCGTCCAAGAGTGCGGCAGTCGGTCCCACCGCCGCGGCGGCGAGGAACGGGCCGATCAGGGAGCAGCGGGAGAATTCGAGGGGCTAATCGCTCGCGCCGGGTCGCGCGAACCCGAGGAGCTGAGTGCGATCAAGAGGAGGATGGTGGAGCCGAGGGGGATCGAACCCCTGACCTTCGCAATGCCATTGCGACGCTCTCCCAGCTGAGCTACGGCCCCACGTCCTTGACGCCTTAGGCGAACTCTCCCCCGCTGGAAAAGGGGGAAATCGTCACACCCGGCGCGGAAATTCCTTAGCTTTCGTCGTCCTCGCCGCCAGTCTCGACTCCGAGATCGTTGTCGCCGGTCTCGAGATCGACTTCCTCGTCGGCGCTGACCTCCTCGTCCTCGTCGATCGCGAGATCGTCCGCGGCGAGATCCTCGTCGGCCTTCTCAGGTTCCTTCGTCGTCTGCACCGCCTCGAAGGCGAGCGGCTGCTTGGACTTCAGCACAGGCTCGGGAATGAAGTCGGTCCCGCAATTGATGCAGTGAACCGGATCCTCGTTGCCGAGGTCATAGAAGCGGGTCGAGCACTTGGGGCAAGTGCGCTTGGCGCCCCATTCGGGCTTCACCATGTGGGTCTCAACTCCAGTAGAATTCGTGTGGCGCCGGGCACGCCCAGCCGTTCGGCGGCGCGCCTTGCCATAGGGATATGCCCCTGTCAAAGCACCGCGCGTGAGCGTCGAACAGGGACCGATCTGGTGCGCCGGGCAGAGCAGCGCAAGGGCCCTCGATCGCCGCGCTTTCCTCGCGACGCTTGCCGCCGCAACCGCGGCGCCCTTGTGGGCGAGGGGACCCGCATCCTACCCGCCGCCCGATCGCGAGCTGATGGCACCCGTCCCGGGCGGCAGCGTCTATGTCCGAATCAACGGTCGCCTCGCGGGCCCGCGCCTGCCGGTCGTGATGATCCACGGCGGCCCCGGGGGGACCCATTCCGGCTTCCTCAACGCGCTTGCGCTCGCCGACGAACGCGCAGTGATCCTCTACGACCAGCTCGACAGCGGCCGATCCGATCATCCGAACAATCCCGCCAACTGGACGGTCGCGCGCTTCACCGACGAAGTGGACGCGGTTCGACGCGCGGTGGGCGTTCCGCGCTGGCACGTGCTCGGTGCGAGCTGGGGCGGGACGATCGCGCTCGAATATGGGGCGCGGCGGCCGCCCGAGCTCGCCGGCCTCGTGCTTGCAAGCCCGTTGGTCTCGACGCGAAGCTGGATCGCCGACGCGAATGCG
>DASQYQ010000175.1:0-8957 GCA_035639115.1 Sphingomicrobium sp.
AGACAAAAGCATCGACGACCAGCCTGCCGGTCAGCCCCGCGGCATCGCTCGGCTTGAACACGACCGTGTTGCCGGCGACCAGGGCAGCGGAGATCATCCCGATCGAGAGCGCGACCGGGAAGTTGAACGGAGCGATGACTGCGAAGACTCCGTACGGGCGCAGGACGACGCTGCACTTCTCGGCCGACGAGGCGCCGGGCTTCTCCTCGCGAAAGCCGTCGGTGCGCTCCATCTCGGCGCAATAGTGGCGGATGAGATCGATCGCTTCTTCGACCTCGCCGACCGCTTCCAGCCGCGATTTCCCGACCTCGACCAGGCAGGCGACAGATAGGTCCCACTTACGCTCCTCGAGGATGTTCGCTCCGGCGCGGAGCAACTCGACGCGGCGCGGCCAGCCCAAGTCGCGCCAGGCCGGAAAAGCGCCGCTCGCAGCCTTCACCGCTTCATTGACGAGCGCTTCGTCGGCTTGCGGAAATTCGCCGAGGACAATGTCTCGGTCGATCGGGCTGACTGCCTTCACGACCGCGCCCTCGATCCGATCGAGTCCGCCGATGAACGACGGGCGCATCTTCCCGAGCAACAGCTGTTCCGCCTTCGGAATGACCTCGTCGAGATGCGCGTGGACTCCGGAGAAATCCTCGCCGGTGTTCGAATAAGTGACTCGCGGCAGGTTCTTCATTTGCGCTCCTCGAGCCGGTTGTAGCGCTTCAGGGTGGTTCGAAGCTCGTCGTGGGGAATTGCGAAAATGCGCTGGCCGTTGACGCCGGTCATGGTCCGGGCCGCGACAAGAGCGTTGACGATCGCTTCCTCGGTCGCTTCCGCGCTCGCTTCGAAGATCGGATCGATGGAGGCATTGGCGATCGGAGTGATCGGGCTAGGTGTCTCCTGATCCTCGTGGTTCACTTCAGCAGGGGTCGTCGAAAAGCTGACGATGAGGTCGCCCGACGAATTGCCCGAATAGGAGCCCAAACGGGCGAGCCCCATCGCCGCCCGCTTCGCCACTCGATTGAGCTGAATCGGCATCAGCGGCGCGTCGGTCCCAACCACGATGATGATCGAGCCCCGGTCCGGCGGCGGGTCGCCCTCAGCTCCTTCAGGCGCACAAGGCTTCAGCGGCTGAGTGCCGCGCCCGACGCTCGGATCGAAACAGGGAAGCCATCTATGCGCGAATTCTCGCCCGACCGGCACGCCGGCAATTCGAAGCACCTTGCGGTCGCCGCTATTGCACTGGACCAGGACTCCGACCGTAAAGCTCCGGCCATTGATCGAGACGATCCGCGATGCAGTTCCGATTCCGCCCTTGAAGGCGAAGCAGACCATTCCGGTGCCGCCGCCGACATTCCCTTCCTCGACCGGTCCCGCCTTTGCGCTGTCGAGCGCCGCTGCCGCAGTCTCGGCCGTGACGTGGAAGCCCTCGATGTCGCTCAAATAGCCGCTCCAGGTCTCGGCAACGACGGGCCATGTCGCGGACCCTTCGTGCTTCGAGCTCCACTCTTGTATTCCCGCATAGAGCTGGCCGACCGCGTTCGTGTCGCTGATTCCGATCGGGCCCTGAACGACTCCGAAATCCTCGAGATAGGCGCGGCCCGTCATCTCGCCGTTGCCATTGAGGTCGAAGAAGCCGCCATAAACGGGTCGAAGGTCGGAATGGCCGCGCGGGAAGACGATGGTCACTCCAGTGCGGACTGCCGAGCCTTGGACGAGCGTCTTCTGGCCAACCTCGACTCCGCGAATGTCGGTGATCGCATTCAGGGGCCCGGGCGTACCTTCGAACGGAATGCCGAGGTCGCGGGCGCGCTGCCCGCCTTGGGTCGCAGCGAGCGCGAGCGAGGCAATCGCGAGGATCACGAGAGCCGACCGGATTCGATCATCGGAAGCTCGCGCGGGATCAGCCCTTCGGGCTCCTCGTCAAGTTCCCGAGCCCATTTGTGCCCGGAGTAGACCGCTTGCTGGATCGTGCTCGGCGCCCAGCAATCTCCGATCCGAGTGATCGAGGCGATCCCTCGTTCCTCCCAGCGGTCGCGAACTTGCTCAAGATCGAGATAGAGGCCGTCGACCGGCAATCGCGCGGTAATCGTCATCAACGAGGCGGCCGGACGCTCCGCTTCCGCTCCGGTGAGAGTGCTTACGAGCCGGACCTTCCCGCCGCCGAAACCGGCGACCGCGGTATAGGGCAAGACCTCGACCTCCATCCGCGCCATGCGCTTCGCGATCGGCAGCGCTTCGAGCGTATTCGCGGTCCACGCCGAGACCATCGCGGCGGGGGTCACGATCGCGACATCCTGCCCGGCGTAGCGGAAGAGCTCCGCGAGCACTCCGCCCATGTAATAATGGTCGTCGTCCCAGATGATGACCGGTCCGGCCTCCGGGTCACGGCCGGCCATCACGTCATCCGGAGTGTAGACTTCCGGGCCATCGAAGCCCGGGACCGGAAAGCCCGCGCTTCGGCCAATTCCATCACGCCGCCAAACCGAGCCCGTCGCGATTGCAACGTGGCGCGCTCCGAACTCGAGCACGTGCTCCGCTTCGAGCAGGCTGTCGCGATAGATTGAGACGTTCGCCATCCGCTCGAGCTGACCGACCCGCCAGTCGCGAACGCGCGCCCATTCCGAGAGGCCCGGAAGCTTGCTCTCGCTCCTTACTCGCCCGCCGAGCTCGGAGGAGGCTTCGGCGAGATGCACTTCAAAGCCGCGCCGAGCCGCTGCCAAGGCCGCCTCCAAGCCCGCTGGACCCGCTCCGACGACCAGCACGGACCCTTCCGACTTCTTCGCCGGGATGATCTCCGGATGCCATCCGCGTCGCCATTCCTCGCCCATGGTCGGGTTCTGAGTGCAGCGGAGGTTCGTCGAGGTATAATCGCTCGACACGCACATGTTGCAGCCGATGCACTCGCGGATGTCGTCGATCCGCCCTTCCTCTATCTTCTTCGGAAGGAAGGGGTCGGCGATCGAGGGCCGAGCCGCGCCGATGAAGTCGAGCACTCCGCGCTTCACCTGCGAGACCATCGTGTCCGGCGACGTGAAGCGGCCGACGCCGACGACCGGCTTGGTCGTCAGCTTCTTCACGAAGCTCGTATATTGTTCCTGGAATCCTTCCTTGGCGAAGCGCGAGGTCTGGCTGTCGTTCGGCCAGGTCGAGATGTTGACGTCCCAGAGGTCAGGAAGCTCGGCGAGCATCTCGACGACGTCGCGAGACTCGCCGTCGTGGGTCAGGCCCTCCTCGCCGATCAGCTCGTCGGCGCAGAAGCGAACGGCCACCGCGCATTTGTCGCCGACCGCCTCTTTGGTGTCCTCGATCAGTTCGCGAAGCAGTCGCGCCCGATTTTCCAGGCTGCCTCCATATTCGTCGATTCGGTCGTTCTTGCGCCTCTGAAGGAACTGGTGGGCGATCGAGAGGTCGTGCGTCGCATAGACGTAGACGATGTCGAAGCCGGCCTTTTTCGACCTCAGCGCGGCATCGCGGTGCCACTGGCGTAGGTTTTTTATGTCCTGCTTGTCCATGGCCCGGGCCTGGACCGGATAATTGTAGATGATCGGCCGATGCGACGGCGCCATCGGCGCAAGCCGGGTGCCCCAATTGGCGACCGAGCCGCCGTGATGCATGATCTCGATCGCGGCCAGGGCGCCATGTTCATGCACGGCGTCGGCCATCAGGGCCATCGCCGGGATATCCCGATCGTCCCAGAGGTGGCCCTCGTGGAAGGGCTCGCAATCTGCGGTCGGGTGAATCTCGGTCTCCTCGGTGGCGACGACCGCCCATCCGCCTTCCGCCTTGATTCCCCGGAGGCGGGCAAGCGTCTCGGGCTGGGTCCAGCCGATGCCGGTACAATGGGGCACCTGATAGAATCGGTTGCGCGCGGTTACCGGCCCGATCCGCACCGGTTCGAACAGGATATCGAAGCGCGGATCGCGGCTCATGACGGCACTACCGAGTCAACGGTCTCGCCGACTAGCGAGACGATCCTCTCCAGTTCGGCGTCGGAAAGATTGTATGGCGGCGCGAGGAGGATGTGGTCGCCCGAGCGCCCGTCGGCAGTGCCGCCGCCCGGATAGATCAGCAATCCTCGCTCGAACGCATCATTCTTGGCTCGTTCGTGAAGCTTCAGATCGGGATCGAATGGAGCCTTGCTCTCGCGATCGGCGACGAGCTCGATCGCCTGGAGCAGCCCGCGGCCCCTGATGTCGCCGACGTTCGGATGATCGCCGAGCCGATCGGTGAGAAGAGCGCGTAGGCGAGATCCCGCCTGTTGCACGCGTTTCAGAAGCCCCTCCTCGCGAACCACCTCTTGGACCGCGAGCCCGGCGGCGCAGCCGACCGGATGCGCGTTGTAGGTCTGGCCGTGCTTGAGAGCAGCAGAACCCTTGGCGACGGCGTCGTAGACGGCAGTGGTGCAAACGACCGCGCCGATCGGCTGGTATCCCCCCGCAAGGCCTTTCCCCAGCGTGGCGATGTCGGGGACGACTCCCTCCTGCTCGCAGGAGAGGAAGGAGCCGGTTCGGCCCGAACCGCACATCACCTCGTCGAGGATCAGCAGGACACCGTGTCGACCGCAGATTTCCCGCACTCGCTTGAAGTAGCCGGGCGCCGGCGGGACGGCCCCGGCAGTCGCTCCGACGACCGTCTCCGCGATGAATGCCATGACCGTTTCCGGCCCCAGCCGCATTATTTCCGCTTCGAGTGTATCGGCGGCCCTACGGCCATAATCTTCCGCTCTCTCTCCCGCCTCCGCAAACCGATACTCGAAGCAGGGATCTATGAGGGAGACGTCGATCAGCAGCGGATCGTAGGGAGCGCGCCTCCACGCGCTCCCGCCAGCGGCAAGAGCTCCAAGCGTGTTCCCGTGATAGCTGAGCTTTCGAGCGATCAGCCGGCTCCGGCCGGGCTCGCCGCGCTCGAGATGATATTGGCGCGCAAGCTTGACCGCCCCTTCGGTCGCCTCCGATCCACTGCTCGTGAACCACACCCGGTCGAGCGTTCCCGGCGACATTTCGGCAATGACTGCGGCCAGTTCCTCGGCGGCTTCGGTGGTGAAGAAGCCGGTGTGCACATATTCGAGCCGCTGGGCTTGAACGGCCATCGCCTCGATCACCGCGGGGTGCCCGTGCCCGAGACAGGAAACCGCCGCTCCTCCGCACGCGTCGATATAGTGCCGTCCAGTTTCATCGATCAGGAAAATACCCTCCCCGCGGGTCGCGATCGGCGGTCGCGCCCGAGTGGATCTATGCAAGACATGTTCAGCCCCCATCTGCCCAGACTAGCGCGCGCCGACGGGACATCATAGCACTGCCGTAATGAGATGGACGCGCGCCTTCTTAACCGCGACCGCGATGGCCGTCGCGATGCCGGCATCTGCCGAGCTCGACCTCGATCGCGCCGAGGTCACCCACCTTGCCGACGGCCTCACCGTGATCATTCTGGAAGACCACAGTTTCCCGGTCGTCAGCGTCCAGATGCTCTACAAGAGCGGCTCCGCAGCCGAGACGACCGGAAAGACCGGCCTCGCCCATTTCATGGAACATCTCGCCTTCCGAGGAAGCCGGAACTTCCCCAACGAGCGGGCGACCGAGCTGATCTACGACGCCGGCGGCGAGTGGCACGGCTACACCGCTTTCGACCAGACGACTTACTTCGCGACCATGCCAAGGGACGGCCTCGACCTGCTCCTGAAGATCGAAGCGGACAGGATGGCGCGAACCGTGATCGATCCCGCCTCGATGGAGGCCGAGCGCGGCGCGGTCATCACCGAGTTGCACAGCTACGAGAACGATCCTTCGTCCGTTCTCCAGGACGCAGTGGCGCGAACGGCAATCCAGGCCCATCCCTACGGCAGCCCGATGGCCGGCTATGTAAGCGACGTCGAGCAGCTGACCGCCGCCGATGCCGAGGCTTATTATGCGAGCCACTACGCACCCGGAAATGCAGTCCTTGCGATCGTGGGCGACTTCGCTCCGTCGAAGGCGCACGCGCTCGTCGACCAGGACTTCGCCGACGTTCCTGCAAGGCCGGTTGCCGCGCCCAGGTACACCGCGGAACTGCCGCAGCGCGGACAGCGGAGGATCGAGCTCTCCGGCCCTGTCGACCGGCAATATTTCCTAGTCGCTTTCCCTTCTCCGGCGGCGTCGAATGCGGACTTTCCCGCCTTCCTCCTGCTCCAGGAGATGTTGTCCGGAGGGGCTGGTCTCAACCTCCACCAGAGCGACTGGTCGGCCGCTCCTTCCGTCAAAGGCTCGTTGCTGTTCGGAGCGGCCGGCGACATCGCGACCTTCCTCCCGCCGACTCGCGATCCGTTTCTGTTCACCATCAGCGGATCGATCGGCCGGGCCGGCGATCGTGCCGCGCTCGAGCGCGATATAGGCCAGCGGATCGCTCGCCTCGCCGATCATCCCGTGACAGACCAAAGGCTCGCCGAAGCGAAAGCCGCCGTCATCCACGAGCTTGCCGACGATGTGCAGACGACGGAGGATGCAGCGCACCAGCTGGCATTCTTCGAAGGCATAGGCGCCCTCGATTCCTTGCTCCGAATGCCGGAGCATGTCGGTGCGGTTAGAGCCGCGGACGTTCAACGGGTCGCACGCACCTACCTTCGAACGAATGAGTCGACCGTCGGCTGGATGATCCCCGGCGCCTTCCCGGCCTCCCGCCCGGGCGGGGCGGATCCGAAGGAGGCCAAGGATCGTCCCGGCGCACCCGCCGGCGCAGCGCCAGCTCCCGAGCCGCAATTGCGTCGTCTTTCCAACGGATTGCCGGCGATCGTCCAAGCAAATCCGCTCTCCGGCACCGCCACCGTCGAGCTTCTGCTCGACGGACCGGTCGAAGGCGGAACCCACCCGCAGGACTTTCCCGGGCTCGATTCGGTGGTTCGGTCAGGAACGGCTCGAGAACTGGACCGTCTCGTCACGGCGGCAGCCGCCGGCGATCGCAAGGCGGAGGCGCATTCCGACCAACCGAGCCGGGACCCAGCCGCCCGCCTCCAGCAGTTGCTCGTCAAGCAAATGGATCCTCGCCGAGCGACTATCCCCAAGCCGCTGGCAGTCATCGTCAGCGGCAACGTTCAGCCGGCCGCGGCATTCGCGATCGTCGAGCGGGATTTCGGAGCGCTCGGTCCGGGAAGGATCGCCAATGAACCGCCGCGTCCGCCGACTTCGCTCAGCCTCGTTCGCGAACGGATTCCGAAGCCCTTGTCGCAGGGCGCCTTGGGTTATGTCGTCGAAGGTCCAGCGAACGGCACTCGCGAAGCGCTCGCGTGGCAATTGCTCCTCTATGTCCTGACTCACGACTATTCGGGGCGCCTCGGCCGCTCGGCCATCACCGAGAAGGGCATCGTCTATCATATCTACAGCGAGTACCGGACCGACGGTCGGAGGACGTGGGCGACGATCTCAATGGGCGTCGATCCGAACAAGGCGGATTCAATGGAGGCGGAGCTTCGGGCGCAGCTTGCGAAACTCGCCAGCAACCCGCCGACCGCTGCCGAGCTCGGCGCAGCCAAGAGCCACCTCCTCGGCCGCGACCTGAGCTCGGCCCAGAGCAATGAAGAACTGACGGCGAAGCTGGCTCGCGAATATATCGAGACTGGCGGGCTCAGGTCGCGCGACCGGCTGCGCGCCGATTTGACGGCCATCACTCCGGCGGACCTTGCCCGGGCCGCACAAGCCTTCATGAACGGAACGATCGTCCGAGTGGACGTAGATGAGGTGGATCAAGCCTCCCCCTGATTGGACTCCTCGGTATCTGCCGGCGGCTCAAGGTCGTTCTGCTCCGTCTCGAGGAGTGCCTTGTAGTTCGAGACGATCGTATGGCAGGTCTTGAGGCCATCGCTCATTCGGGCGGCGAGCTTGTCGATGTTCGGCGGTGCTTCGTCAGCTGGCACAATGAATCTCGAAAGTTCGCATTTGGGGCGTAGCGCTTAACTCACGCGGATCATTCGAAGTTGCGCGGCTCGCCTCTCGAGGGCCACGCCTTGCTGATAACAGCCCCTAGTCGGCGACGGCGGACGATTCGTGAACCCGAGCGAGCGCCGCCTGAAGCTTGTGAAGGGAGAAGGGCTTGGGGATGACCTCCACGCCCTCCGGCCGGTCCCCGATCACGTCGGCATCCACATAGCCGGTGATAATCACGGCCGGCACTCCAGGGCACAGCTCCCGTGCCTCTCGAAGGAAGTCGGTGCCCGAACAATTGGGCATCGCATAATCGCTGATCAGCACGTCGAATTTGCAAGCACCGTCCTTCAAGGCTCCGATGGCTTCGGCTCCATTGGATGCCTCGACGACCTTGTGCCCGAGGTCCTCGAGCATTGCCGCCGTCGTGCTTCGCACCTCGTCGTGATCGTCGACGAGCAGCACCTGGAGAGCGGGCAGTATCTCAGGCTGCGGCTCCTTGGCGATGCGGCTTACCGAATCAGCCTCGCCCGATGCCCGCGGAAGCCAGAGTTCGCCGGTAGTGCCTTGTCCGAGCTCGCTGGTGAGCCGGAATGCGCCGCCCGACTGCTTCGCGAAGCCATAAACCATGCTGAGCCCAAGGCCGCTGCCCTTCCCCACCTCCTTGGTGGTGAAGAAGGGTTCCATGACCTTGTCCATCAGCTCCGGTGAAATGCCGACGCCGGTGTCGCTCACGGACAGGACCACATAATCGCCCTGTGGCAGCCCAGCCCAATGGTCCGCTCCCGCCTTGGCATTCTCAGTCGTGACGGTGACCGTCCCTCCGGCCGGCATTGCATCGCGAGCATTGATGATGAGGTTGAGGAGCGCGAGCTCGAGCTGTGCCTGGTCCGCGAACGGGTTCCACACATGCTTGCCGGTGCGCCACTCGACATGAACCAGACCACCGAGCGTGTGCGCGAGAAGATCGCTGAGCGCCTCTTCGAGCCTGGCGAGATCGATCGGGCTCGGCTCGAGCTTCTGCTTCCGGGCGAAGGCGAGAAGCCGGCGTATGAGCTCGGTTCCCTGGTCGGCCGCGCG
>DASQYQ010000176.1:0-5343 GCA_035639115.1 Sphingomicrobium sp.
GGAAAGCCTGGACTGGTGCGGAAATGCGGAAGCGGCGGAGCTTCTTGCCGTCATGGATGAACAGGTCGCGATCGCGAAACAATGCGGTCGTGCCAACCAATACTTGGGTCATTACGTCCCCGCTCCAAAGCTCCAGCGCACGCGCCGAAGCACGCTGCAAAGTCCAAAAATGTAGGAGCTCCCCAGCCCCCGACCCGACCCACGTAGCCCTCCCGCGCATCGGATGAGTGGACTGTGCTTCCGGATGGTTAACGAATTCAACCACGCTGCGCGCTTCGCGGGATGAGCCGCTGAGTAACTGCGGTGAACCGTTCAGCAGTGGCGCTGAAGGACCGGATTCCAGCAAATTCAATCTGTTGTGCAGTGCAGCATAAGGTCGTTACCGAGTCGAAACGCGATTCTTTCACGAGTCCGGTTGCCAACCCGGCTCCAGTCTTTACACCTGTCACCGGGCCACGCCGTCCCAACGCGGCGCGAGCTCTCTGAGAGGAGAGTCACATTGACTGAAGCGACTGAAGCCACGCCCGAAGTGCGCGCGGCGAAACCTCACGCCAGACCCGAACGTCCCAATTTCTCGTCCGGACCCTGCGCCAAGCCGCCGGGCTGGGCGCCCGACAAGCTCGACACGTCCGCGCTCGGACGCTCGCATCGCGGCTCGGTCGGCAAGGCAAAGCTTGCCGAAGCGATCGAACGGACTCATGCGCTGTTGAAGCTGCCGGCCGGCCACCGGCTCGGCATCGTCCCCGCCTCTGACACGGGCGCGATGGAGATGGCGATCTGGTCTCTGCTGGGCACACGTCCAGTCACCATGCTTGCTTGGGAGAGCTTCGGCTCGGGTTGGGTGACCGACGTCGCCAAGCAGCTGAAGCTCGATTCCGACATCCGCACCGCCGATTACGGCGAGATCGCCGACCTGTCGCGAATCGCCGCTGCCAACGACATGGTCTTCACCTGGAATGGAACCACGAGCGGAGTCCGAGTGCCGAACGCCGACTGGATTGCGGCCGATCGCTCGGGTCTCTCCGTCTGTGACGCGACCTCCGCTGCATTCGCGCAGGACATCGACTGGGCGAAGATCGATGTCGGCACCTTCAGCTGGCAGAAGGCCCTAGGGGGCGAGGCGGCGCACGGGATGCTCGTCCTCAGCCCGCGCGCGGTCGAACGGCTCGAGCGTGAGCCCGCGCAGCGGGCGCTTCCGAAGATCTTCCGGCTCACCAAAGGCGGCAAGCTGATCAACGGCATCTTCAAGGGCGAGACGATCAACACGCCATCGATGCTCGCTGTCGAAGACTGGCTGTTCTGCCTCGATTGGGCCGAACGGATCGGCGGCCTCGATGCATTGATCGCCCGGGCCGATGCCAATGCGGCGGCGCTCGATCGCTGGGTCCAGTCGACGAACTGGATCGAGCATCTCGCCAAGGATCCGGCGATCCGGTCGAACACGTCTTTGTGCCTGCAATTCACCGACCGCTCAGACGAGGATTCGAACCGCGCCCGCCAGAAGGCGATCGGCCAGCTCCTCGAGCGCGAGGGCGCGGCCTTCGACATCGCCGCCTACCGCGATGCGCCGCCGGGCCTCCGGATCTGGTGCGGAGCGACGGTCGAGACGAGCGACATCGAGGCGCTGGGGCCATGGCTCGATTGGGCCTGGGACAGCACTCGTCCCTAAGACTCGCCCAAGTCCGCCAAGCCCAGAAAGATGGATGTCAGCTTCCGCTGGCATGACGAAAGAGAGACAATGACCGACAATGTAAGAGTCCTCATCGCCGATAAGATGGACCCCCGTGCCGCGGCGATCTTCCGCGAGCGCGGCATCGAGGTCGACGAGAAGCCCGGCCTCACGCCGGATGAGCTCAAGGCCATCATCGGCTGCTACGACGGAGTCGCGGTACGCAGCTCGACCAAGATCAACGCCGCAGCGATGGACGCCGCCCTTCCCCGGCTCAAGGTAATCGGCCGCGCCGGCATTGGCGTCGACACGATCGACGTTCCGGCCGCTTCGGCGCGCGGCATCGTCGTCATGAACACGCCTTTCGGCAATTCGATCACAACTGCGGAGCATGCGATCGCGATGCTGTTCGCGCTCGCGCGCGAGATCCCCCAGGCGGACCAGTCCACCCAATCGGGCAAATGGGAGAAGAACCGCTTCATGGGAGTCGAGCTCGCGGGGAAGACACTCGGGCTGATCGGCTGCGGCAATATCGGTTCGATCGTCGCCGACCGAGCGCATGGGCTTAAGATGAAGGTCGTAGCCTATGATCCCTTCCTCAGTCCGGAGCGCTCGGTGGAGCTCGGGGTCGACAAGGTCGAGCTCGACGAGCTGCTTGCCCGTGCCGACTTCATCACCCTGCACACTCCGCTGACCGACCAGACGCGCGGAATCCTCGGCCGCGAGGCGCTTGCGAAGACTAGGCCCGGTGTGCGGATCGTGAATTGCGCGCGCGGCGGGCTGATCGACGAGGCGGCGCTGAAGGAGGGACTGGAAAGCGGCCACATCGCCGGCGCTGCCCTTGACGTGTTCGCCGAGGAGCCCGCGAAGGAAAATCCGCTGTTCGGCACCCGCGGCCTGATCTGCACGCCGCACCTCGGCGCCTCGACCACCGAGGCCCAGGTCAACGTCGCCATTCAGGTCGCCGAGCAAATGGCCGATTTCCTGCTCCTGGGCGGGATCACCAACGCCGTGAACGTGCCCTCGCTATCCGCGGAGGAAGCGCCGCGCCTCAAGCCGTACATGGGGCTCGCCGAGAAGCTCGGACGGCTCGTCGGACAGATTGCCGGAACCGAGATACGCTCGATCGACATCGAGGTCGAAGGTGCCGCCGCCGAGCTCAACATCAAGCCGATCACGGGTGCAGTCCTCGCCGGCCTCATGCGTACCTGGTCCGACACGGTGAACATGGTCAACGCGCCCTACCTCGCCAAAGAGCGCGGGATCGCGGTCCGCGAAATCCGTAACGAGGGCGAAGGCGACTATCACACGCTCGTCGCGGTCACGGTCGGAACGGACCACGGCGACAAGCGCGTCGAAGGCACCTTGTTCGGCAACCGCGCGCCGCGCTTGGTCAACATCTTCGGGATCTCGGTCGAGGCCGAGCTGGCCGGGCAAATGATCTACATCGTCAACACCGACGCCCCCGGCTTCATCGGAGCGCTCGGCACGGGCCTTGGCGAAAACGGGATCAACATCGCCACTTTCAACCTCGGCCGCCGAAAAGAAGCGGGCGAAGCCGTCGCGCTCGTCGCCGTCGACGATCCGATCACGAAGGAGGTTGCCGGACAACTCCACGAGCTTCCGGGGGTCCTCGAAGTCGTTCCGCTGAGCTTTTGAACAGAAAGGGCGCCCCTTTCGGAGCGCCCTTGCCAGCCACCTGCGTGCGAGCGGCTGGTGTTGAAGATCAATGCGAGTTGTTGGTCATCGCATCGGCCTTGTTGTCGGCCGCATTCTTCATCGCGTCGGACTTGTTGTCCGCAGCCGCCTTCATCGCACCCGCTGCGTTGTCGGCATTGGCGGTCATCTGGTCGGCGGCATTGTCGACGTTGGCTTCCATTTGGTCGGCGGCGTTGTCGGCATTCGCCTCGTAATTGTCGGCGGCCTGCTGCTGCGGGCTCTTGTTGCACGCGGCGAGCGACCCAAGGCCGAGCGCAATCGCGAGAATTGTCGTGGTCTTCATCTTTCACTCCCCTTCAGTTGTCTCGATGGGCATTTCGCTTGCCCATTCGGAGCGGAACTACGCGCAAGCGCGATTTACGTTCCGCACGGACAACGACCGCGTTGGGCGCGCTGGACGAAGCGGCGCTTCGCCCGTAGGAGCCTGCGGGCCGCTCAAAGCAAGGAATTAACGTGGGAAACGTCACCGTCATCGGCGCCCAGTGGGGCGACGAAGGCAAGGGGAAGATCGTCGACTGGCTGGCTAGCCGCGCGGACATGGTCGTGCGCTTCCAGGGCGGCCACAATGCAGGCCATACGCTCGTAGTCGAGGGCCGGACCTACAAGCTCTCGCTGGTGCCGTCTGGAATCGTCACCGGAACGCCGTCGGTCATCGGCAACGGTGTCGTGCTCGATCCGTGGGCGCTGAGGACGGAGGTCGAGCGGCTTCGCGAACAGGGCATCGAAATCACGCCCGAGATCCTGATGATCGCCGACACCTGCCCGCTGATCCTTCCCATCCACCGCGACCTTGACGCTTTGCGCGAGGACGCGAGCGGCGCGGGCAAGATCGGAACGACTCGTCGCGGCATCGGACCGGCTTATGAAGACAAGGTCGGCAGGCGCGCGCTCCGACTTTGCGACCTTGCGCAACTCGACGATCTCGGCCCGCTCCTCGATCGTCTTTGTGCGCACCATGACGCACTTCGCGCCGGCTTCGGCGAGCCGCCGGTCGACCGCGAGCGCCTCAAGGGCGACCTCGCCGAAATTGCCGGCTTCGTCCTGCCCTTCGCCCGACCCGTCTGGCGCGACCTCGACAAGGCGCGCCGCAACGGCAAGCGAATCCTGTTCGAGGGCGCTCAGGGCGTGCTCCTCGACGTCGATCACGGCACCTATCCGTTCGTCACTTCGTCGAACACTGTTTCTGGAACGATCGCTTCGGGCAGCGGTACAGGTCCTTCCGCCGCCGGTTTCGTTCTTGGAATCACCAAGGCTTACACGACTCGCGTCGGCTCGGGTCCCTTTCCAACCGAGCAGGACAATGAGGTCGGCAACACTTTGGGCGAACGCGGGCGCGAGTTCGGCACGGTCACCGGCCGCAAGCGCCGCTGCGGATGGTTCGATGCGGTGCTGGTCAGCCAGGCCGTCGCGGTCGGCGGAGTCACCGGAATCGCCCTGACCAAGCTCGACGTGCTCGACACGCTCGAAACGGTGAAGGTTTGCACCGGCTACAAGCTCGACGGGAAGAAGATCGACTATCTGCCCGCGCACGCCGCCGACCAGATGCGGGTCGAGCCGGTCTATGAAGAGATCAAGGGCTGGTGCGAATCCACCCAAGGGGCGCGCAGCTGGGCGGACCTTCCGGCGCGGGCGATCAAGTACGTCCGGCGCATCGAGGAGCTGATCCGCTGCCCGGTGGCGCTGGTCAGCACTTCCCCGGAGCGCGACGACACGATCCTGGTGAGGGACCCGTTCGCGGGTTAGTGCCGGACTTCGAACCCTTCGAATTCGAAGGTGTCGGCATCCCAGATTCGTACAACGTCCACCTGCGCCGCGGGCGGGCCGTCGCGCAGCCGGTCGATCATCGCTTCGACAGCGGTTTCTTCACCCTCGACATGCGCTTCGACATGGCCGTCGGGGCGATTGCGGATCCACCCTTTGACTCCCAGCTCATCGGCTTGCTCGCGCGACCAAGC
>DASQYQ010000177.1:0-4496 GCA_035639115.1 Sphingomicrobium sp.
CATGTAAAGCGCGATCTTCCAGTGGCGGAAGAGCTCCTTGACCGGCTTCGAGCGCACCTTGTCTCGCCGTTCCTCGAAGACCGGGCTTTCCTTCACGTGGATGCGGATGAGGAGGACTAGGAGAGCCGGCGCAACCCCGACCATGAACATGCCGCGCCATCCGATCCGGTCGAAGAGAACGAAATAGGCGAGGCTGGCGACGAAATAGCCAGACGGATAGCCGCTCTGGAGGAGGCCGGAGACCGGTCCGCGGAGGCGCCTGGGAATCGATTCAAGGGCAAGGCTGGCACCGAGGCCCCACTCGCCGCCCATGGCAACGCCGAAGAGAAAGCGGATCACCAGCAGCGTCGCAAGCGTCGGCGCGAAGCCGGATGCGAACTCCAATGCCGAAAATAGGATGATGTCGACCATAAGCACCGGCCGGCGCCCGAAATGCTCCGCGAGCCAGCCGAAGCAGAAGGCTCCGATCGGCCGCGCGGCGAGCGTCAGGAAAACCGCCTCAGTAACCGCCTTGATGTCGGTTCCGAACTCGGCGGAAATCGCCTTCAGCATGAAGACCATGAGGAAATAATCGAAAGCGTCGAGAGTCCAGCCGAGATAGCTCGCCCAGATCGCGCTTCGCTGCGACGGCTCGAGCGATTTCAGGTCGGCGATAAGGCTCATCTCGTCGCCTTGCGCCACTCGGCGAGCGCGTCGCGATATTCTTCGGAGGCTTTCAAACGAGCGAGGTAGCGGATTGGGCGCTTGCTCGAATATGGGACTGTCACCTTGCTGAGCGAGCCGCGCGCGCCGCAATAGCCGGAGCAGCTTCCCCCATTGTCGTCGATCGAGAGTGAGCGGCCGTTGCGCTCGAGGCGAAGCGTGCACGTGCCGCCGTCATATTGCGGCGTTGGATCGCGGTAGACGAGCGCGGCCGCTTGAGATTGCGCGACGCCGAAAATGCCGCACGTGTGGCCATTGTAATAGTCGAGGTGGATTCGGACGTAGGCTGAGCCAGGCGCGACCGGGACGATCTCGACGATGTCCTCCCCTATGTATTTCTCGCCGGTGACGAGAGCGTCCTTGAACTGGGCATAATAGCGCCCGGCCAGATTCTGCGCCGGGTCAGTCGATGCGCGAGTGGTCGCGAGACAGAGCGGGATCAGCGCCAGAATCGCAGAGCGGCGGTGAAGTCCAGCGGCCAGATTCATTCGAAAGCACCCCTCCGACGAGCGCTCCTAGTGCCCGCGAGCACGCCTGCCCGCAAGCCAAGCCGGAAAGGCCCACCCAAGCATGCGCCTGAATGGGCCCGTCAGTGTTTCGCGAGTCTGACTAGCCGGCCAACAGGGGTAAGGCCGGCGTACAGCTTACATTGGTGTCAGTGCGACAAGCTTCAAGTCCCGGACTTTAAAAGACCTTCACTGCGATCAAGGAGACATTATCCGGAGCGCCCCGCGCGAGGACAGTCTCGATGAAATTGTCAGCGGCTTGCGACACCGACGAGCGATGAAGCTCGGCGCAAATCTCGTCATCGGAGACGACGCGGGTCAGGCCGTCGCTGGCTAGGAGGAAGAGATCGCCAGCCCTTGCGTCGCCGCTGACGACGTCGACCTCGGCCGTCTCCGCGACCCCCACGGCGCGGGTGATCAGGTTCGCATTCTCATGCGATTCGGCTTCCTCCGGCTTCAGCATGCCGGCGTCGACCAAATTCTGGACGAGGCTATGATCGTGGGAAAGTCGGCTGATCTCGCCGTCCCTAAGCAGATAGGCGCGGCTGTCGCCCATCCAGAAGCAGCGGAATGCGCCAGTCGCGATTGCAAGGCCGACCACCGTCGTTCCGATCGTCTGCTTGCGCTCGCTCGAACGCGCGAGGTCGATCAGCTCGCCATTGACGGCGCGGATCGCCTCCACGGCATGCCCGGTGAGAGAATCGACATCATCGGCATGAGGAAGGCAGCGAAGCGCGTCGGTGACCATTGCGCTTGCCACTTCGCCGGCCTCATGGCCGCCCATTCCGTCAGCGACGACCCACAGTCCGCGCTCGGTTTCGGCGAGGATCGAATCCTCGTTGATTTTGCGCTTCAGGCCGACGTTCGTCCGGCTTGCGCATTCGAAGCGCATCCTGCCCCCGTTTTCGTTTCGCCGCCGACTAGCATTCGCCGGAGCTTTCTGCGATTTACTTTTTAATCACACGGTCGAGAAGGGGCGCTCGCCGATGAACAAGGCCTACAGTAACAAAGCACTGCCAATGGGCACGGTGCTTCGCGAGTGGCGCATCGAGGAGGTACTCGGCGTCGGCGGCTTCGGCATCGTCTACAAAGCAAAGGGAATATATTTCAACGAACTCGTTGCAATCAAAGAGTATTTTCCGAGTTCGATCAGCGAGCGAGATTCCGAGGATACCGTAGTCCCGATCGATTCCGAGGCCGAGGAAGTGCACGCTTTGGGCCTCAAGAAGTTCGTCGAGGAGGCGAAGCTCCTTTGGAATCTATCGACTCCGACACGGCACCCGAACATCGTCAGCGTCCGGAGTCTCTTCGAGATCCACGGCACCGCTTACATGGTGATGGACTTTGAAGACGGGATTTCGCTGTCGCGAATGCTGAAGCAGGGCCGGCGCTTCAACGAGCGCAGCCTGTGGAACATCCTCCAGCCGATCGCCGAAGGCCTGGAGCGGGCGCATCGAGTCGGAGTGCTCCACCGCGACATCAAGCCGCCGAACATTCTCATCAACGAGGACAACCGGCCAGTGCTGATCGACTTCGGGTCCGCGCGGTTCGAGGCCGCGGAAGCGACCAGTACGAAGGTCACGTTCCACACGCCGCCCTACGCGGCGATCGAGCAATATGTGAAAACCTACCCGCAGGGCCCGTGGACCGACATCTATGCGCTCGGGGTCGTGATGTACGAGTGCATCACGGGGGAGAAGCCGCCGGAGGTTCTCGAACGCCTCCATGCGGGGCTCGGCAAGCCGCTCGCGACCGGCAAGTGGCCCGGATACGGGAAGAAGTTCCTGGCGGCGGTCGATTCGGCGATGATCGTCAAGCCCGACGAGCGGCCGCAGTCGCTCAGCGGCTGGCTTGCGATGTTCGGGAAGATTGAAGCGACCGACACCGCCGACGACGAAGCGACGCGCTTCTACTCGCAGCAGGTCGAGAGCGAGGACATCGTCCCGGTACCGCCCACCCCCAATGTCGACCCGAAGGCGCCGGTCGCCACGGGCGTTCCCAAGGATCCCAAAGCCGCGAGCTTCAAGCGCGCGGGCGAGGAGACCGGAGCGAAGAAGAAGGTGGCGGAGGCGAAAGCTCTCTCCAAGCAAAAGGAAGCCAGCCCTCAGCCCGCGCCCGTCGAAGCCAAGGATGCGGCGCCTGCGGCAGTCGCTCCGGCGGAGGATGCAAAGGCCAAGACTCCGCCTCCCGCGGTGCCGAAGGAACCCCGGAAAAAGCCCAGTCCGGTGATGATGGCGGCGGCCGCGGCCGGGTTGCTCGCGGTTGTCGGGGTTGGCGCACTTGCGCTTCGCGGCGGCGGCGCGCCGGTGGACGCCAATGCTGCGCAGGTCGCTTCAGCGGGCGCCGATAATTCGACGGGCACGCTGGCGGCGGTCGGACCGGCCGACGGGGCGGCGGACGTGAACGCGGCCGCGACCAATGCGCCGACGGAAACCATGCCTGTGGGGACGTCCGCCCAGCCGACCGAGCAGACCAATTCGACCCAGGCGCTCGAGGCGGAGAAAGCGAAGACGGCCGCGGCGCAGGCGCAGCTCGCAGCGTTGAAGAAGGCGCAGGCCAAAGCGAACTCGACAGAGCTCGCAAGCGCGACTCCAAGCCTGCCCTCGAAGAAGAACGGAAAGACGTCCTTCGCCGAGATTACCTCGACTCCCGACGCGGGTGTTTCGTCGGCGACCGCGGCGGAGTTCAATGCTGCGATCTCGGACGCTCGCTCGATGGCAAAGCAAGTGATGCGTTCGGGCAGCGGGCAGAACGTGCAGCTGGCGAAAAACTACGATTCCTATCTTAAGACGCTTCAGGACTCGATGCGCGGGATCCAAAGCGAGAAGGAAGCCCAGAAGCTCCTCAAGCAGGCGAACCAGACCCGTCAGTATATCGTCTTCCTTCAGAAGCAGTCGCCGTCACAGTAAAGTGCCCAGTCAGTCGCTCGCGGCTGCTTCCGACTCCTTTTGCTCTTGGGGAGCGGGGCCGAGCTTGAACGCGCCGCGCAGGACGCGACTATAGAGCTCTGAATCGTGGAGCGACGCGGAATGGGGTTCGTGGCCATCGCCGAGAAGCGCCCGAACTCGGATCTCGTCCGTCTCGTGGCTGACCTCGACGTGGATCACTGGAACCGACTGCTCGAGCGCAAGCGCGACGACATGGCCGGTACCTCCGGGACCTCTCGCCTGCTGGCCATCCCAGATTGCGATCATGACATCCGCCTGCTGAACGAGCGATTCACCGACCAGGACATAGGCGGCCTGGAGGTCGTCACGCTGGCCGGGAAGGGCGACGATCTCGTCGGCG
>DASQYQ010000178.1:0-3308 GCA_035639115.1 Sphingomicrobium sp.
GCCGGCTGGGCACAAACTTACGGGACCAAAGAGAAAAGACTGGCTTTCCGTTCTGAAGCAAGCATTGCTGTCGTTGTCGGCGGCGCGTGATGCGCTGATTGGACTAGCCCTGCCAGTCATCCTGATCCGGGGCTTGTCGCAGTGAGGGGCCGGGAGGTCCGGCCCCCGCAACTGCGAAAGGTCCTACAATGTCCAACGAACGCAGCAGCGCGAAGCCTGCGCGCTCAACGCTCAAGCTAACCGACACCCAGCTGGTCTTGCTTAGCGCAGCGGCGCAGCGCGACGATCACTGCCTGACGCCGGCGCCGAACCTCAAGGGCGGCGTGGCTCAGAAGGTCGCGGAGAAGCTGATCGCTGCTGGCCTCGTGAGGGAGATCAAGGGCAAGACCGGAACTCCCGTCTGGCGCCGGGACGACGAGACCGCTCAGTTGTTCGCCCTCAAACTGACGGCGGCGGGATTGAAGGCCATCGCTGTCGATGCCGGTGCGGTAGAGGAGGAGCCATCGGCGCCCGCACAGGCGAGCACCGAGTCTTTGTGCGAAGACTGGCGAGCAGGCGCCCTCGTCGATCAAGGCGTAAGCAAGAGCAACCTCGGCGCGGGCGGAGCTCCGGGAGGCCGCTCCCAACGACTTTGTGAAGGCGGAACGCAATCCGCCCCGCGATTGGGGTCGAAGGCTGCGAAGATCATTGATCTGCTGCAGCGGGACCAAGGCGCGACGCTCGATGAGTTGATCGCGGCGACGGGCTGGCTTCCTCCTCTGAAACAGGGACCATCATGCGGCCTTTTTGAGTTCGACCTCGTAGCCAAGGGCTCGGATTCGTCGGGCGAGGCTGTGGGCGGCGCGCTGTGGGTTTTTGGGGCGGCGATAGTCGGGACCGAGGTCTTGGTAGAACGTTCCGTCCTTCAGCATGTGATAGACGATGCGCAACATCGCGGCGGCGACGGCGATGATCGCCTTCTTATGACCGAGGCGGGGCTTGAGACTGAAGTATCGCGCGCGCAGGCTGGAGTTCTTGACCTTCGTGGCGGCCAGCGCGGCCTGAACGAGAACGGGCTTCAGCCAAGGCGCGCCCTTGCGTAAGCGTCGGGATCGCTTTTTGCCTGCGCTTTCGTCGAGGCGCGGACACATGCCGGCCCAAGAGACCAGATGATCGGCGGTCGGAAAGGCGCTCATGTCGGCGCCGATCTCGGCGATCACGGTTTGGACGACGTTGTCGCCGAAGCCGGGAACATCCTTCAGCCGATCGGCGGCGTCGCGAAAGGGAGCGAGCGCAGCCTCCAACCGCGCTTCGAATTGCGCGATCGTGGCTTCGATCTGTTCGATCGTCTTCAGATGCTGAGCGATCAGGAAGCGATGATGGTCGCGCAAGCGTCCGTCCAACGCGGCTGCGAGTTCCTCGCGCGTGCAGGCGAGCTTGGGATGGCCGAGCTCGGCCAGCCGCCGGGGGTCGCTCTCTCCCGCCACGATCGCCTTCAGGATGCGCCTGCCGCTCCAGCCCAGGATGTCCGATATCACCGAGACCAGCTTGATGTTGGCCTCCTCCAGCGTCGCCTGAATCCGCTGGGTATGACGAACGATCTCGCGCGTCAGTTCGCGCCGCGTGCGCGTCAGATCGCGCAACTCCTGGATCGGTTGCGGCGGCACGAAACTGGCGCGGATCAGGCCATGGGCGAGAAGGTCGGCGATCCATGTCGCGTCGTTGGCGTCGCTCTTGCGTCCGGGCACGTTGCGAATGTGCGAGGCGTTGGCCAAGACCAACGCGAAGTCGTGACACAACACGTGCCAGACCGGCTTCCAATAGACGCCCGTCGCCTCCATCGCCACGTGCGTGACCCTGGCCTCGGCCAGCCACGCCGACAGCGCCAGAAGGCCCTGCGTCGCGCTCGGGAACCGAGCCAACTCCGATCGAACCTTCCGCCCGGAAACAATCCGCCGGCAGGCCACGATCTCCTTCTGATGCACGTCCAATCCCGCGCACCGTCGATGTAACGTTTCCATCGCGCTTCCTCGCATCACAAAGGCGGCCGGCGCGACGACCCAGAAAAACTGTACTCTCCTCTACGGGCTCCCGGCCAGACGGCTGAAACCGCCTCGCCGTGGCGACAATCCAAAGTACGCCTGGGCCGTCCGATCAAACTCACACTCGGGATCGAAACGCCAAGGGAAGAACGACCTCCATGCCGGCCAACGCCACGATAGCCACGTTTCATGCGTCAAGGTGCAAAAGCCGGATGCGACACGTGCCGCGCTGACGGGCCTGAGGAAGCGCGGATACGAGATAACGCGCGGCCATTTGGGCGGCGTCACTCGCTACAGGATCGAGAGTATTGATTGCGCCTCGGACGGTCTCAACTCTGACGCGAAGGAGTGGGACGCATCGCCGCCTGTCCGCGATGGGAATGCGGCCTGACCGATGATCGCGCTCTCAACTCAAAACGGAACCAAGGGCGCCGAACTCGCCATCGAGCGGCTTGGGACGCTCGATGGCGAGGCGCTCCGCATCGAATGGCGAAACCTGTTCGCTAGGCGGGCTCCCAAAGCATTGCCAAAGAGCCTGCTTGTCAGGGCGCTCGCCTACCGCTTACAGGCGTTGGAGTTCGGCGACCTCGATCCGGATACGCTGCGCGTGCTCGAGGCATATGCCGCCAAGGGCGCCGGTAGGTGGGGCGGTCGGGTTCGCGTGGATCGGCTCCACCGGACGATGCAGGTGTCCTCTGCCGTGAGCATCAAACCCGGCTCGATCCTAGTCCGGGAATGGGCCGGCGAGCTTCATCGCGTCATCGCTCTCGAGGTTGGGTTCGCTTGGAACGGCGCAACCTATCGCAGCCTGTCGGGGGTCGCTCGCGCGATCACCGGCACGCGGTGGAACGGTCCCCGTTTCTTTGGGCTGAGCCGAGATGAGGGCGAAAGCGCTGCAAGCGGGAGCGTCAGTTCGAGAAAGCGCCGAAGGGCGGGACCTGACGGGGCGACGCACGGGCGATCTGCGACGAGCCACGGCTCAGGAGAAGTTTCGCCATGAGCCGGGGCTCGCGCGAGAGAGTTTGGAACGCCGCAAGCGGCAGCGCGAAGCCGCGCACTTTGCGCTGCGCGATCTACACGCGCGTCTCGACCGACCAAGGGCTCGAACAGGACTTCAACTCCTTGGACGCCCAGCACGAGGCCTGCGCGGCTTACATCCGAAGCCAAGCGCAAGAGGGCTGGGTTCTGATTCAAACTCCATACGACGACGGCGGCTACTCGGGCGGCAATCTAGATCGCCCGGCGCTGAAAGCGCTGCTCGAGGCGGTGGCGGCGAAGCGGATCTAT
>DASQYQ010000179.1:0-16130 GCA_035639115.1 Sphingomicrobium sp.
GCGCGTGGCCGTAATCCTCCTCGACCATCGCCAGCGCCATGTCGATTCCGGACGTGATTCCGGCCGAGGTCCAGACCGCGCCGTCCTGGATGTAGATGGAGTCCGGGCGGACATCGATATCAGGGAATGAATCCTGCAGGTGAGCGCAATCCTCCCAGTGAGTCGTCGCTCGGCGGCCGTTGAGCAGTCCGGACGCAGCGAGGATGAACGCGCCGCAGCAGACCGACGACACGCGCCGAGTTTTTCGGTGATTGGCCTCGACCCAGGCGGGAAGGCGCTGGTCGCAGCTCTTGTGGTCGATCACTCCGCCGGTGACGATCAACGTATCATATTTGTCCGCCGGAAGCTCGGCTGCCCTGACCGTCTCGACGATGATCCCCTGCTCCGTCGTGATAGGTCCGCCGTCGATCGAAAATGGGTCGACGACGTAGAGCAAGCTTGATGCCTGACCGGTTCGGATGAGGTGCCGCGCGGCGGAATGGAACACTCCGGCAGGCCCCGCGAAATCGAGCAGGTCGCATCCCTCGAAGAGCAGCATGGCGATTCGCTTGAGCTGCGGTTCCATGGCCTAGCTCCTGTTCGGAAACGCACCAGCCGGTGGCAGGGGATGGGAGGATGCCACCGGCCGGCTGGGGAGTCGATTCAACGAGCCGCGACCCTGATCGTCCGCTCGGACTCGAGCTGGGCGCCGGCGCGAGCAGCGGCGAGGTCGATGTCGGCCCGAGCGCGGGTCATCGCGAAGGACAGGCAGTGGCGCTGCGCAATCGAATCGACGACCGTTGTGCGCTCGTTCTCCAGGCAGAGGTCCTTGGCGGCAAGGGCAACGCGGGTTTCAAGCGCGCGGCGACCGGCCGGCGCAGATATGTTCAGGTCGGCATAGCTAACCGTCGCGACCGGCGCGTCGCTCTGGATCACGATCGGGCCGGTCTCGGCGTTGAGCTGGGCGGCGGCCCCAAGGGCAAAGGCCGCGACCACAATGACGCTGGGGATCTTCATCGTTGGTCTCCTCAAGAGGGACGCCCAAGGGGCCATCCAGTCTCGAAGAATATGCGTCGGCCGCCTTGCCCGAAATGACAGAAGCCCCTCGATTCGTGCCAACGGCTGGCTCCATGGGGTCGAAAGCCGCCGCTAGGCCCCCTACATTCCGTTCAGCTTTCTTCCCGCTGTCACCCTGCTAAGTCCGCATCTTCATGCCTGACGCTTCCACGCCTTCCGCTGCCCAGAACCACCTCTATTTGGTGGACGGGTCGAGCTACATCTTTCGCGCCTACCACCGGCTTCCGCCGCTCACGAACCGGCACGGCCAGCCGGCTGGGGCCGTCTATGGCTATACGACGATGCTTTGGAAGCTCGCCGACGGACTTTCGAAGGCCGACGGGCCCACGCACATGGCGGTCATCCTCGATGCGAGCGAGCATACGCATCGCAATGCGATGTACGACCAGTACAAGGCGCACCGGCCGCCGCCGCCCGAAGACCTGGTCCCGCAATTCCCGCTGATCCGAGTCGCGACGCGGGCCTTCTCCATCCCCTGCATCGAGGAAGAGGGGCTGGAGGCCGACGACATCATCGCCTGCTACGTCACCGAGGCGAAGAAGGCCGGCTGGAAGGTAACGATCGTCAGCTCGGACAAGGATTTGATGCAGCTGATCGACGAGGATGCCGGGATCGACATGCTCGACACGATGAACGACCGCCGGATCGGGCGCGATCAGGTGCTCGAGAAGTTCGGGGTCCCACCGGAGAAGGTCGGCGACGTGCTCGCGCTCATGGGCGACAGCGTCGACAACGTGCCTGGCGTTCCGGGGATCGGCCCGAAGACTGCGAGCCAGCTGATCCAGACCTACGGCGATCTTGAGACGGTGCTCGCGTCGACGGACCAGATCACCAAGCCCAAGCTGAAGCAGTCGTTGATCGAGCATGCCGACAATGCGCGGCTGTCGCGCGAGCTCGTGCGGCTGGTGTGCGACGCTAACCTGCCGGAGCCGCTCGAAGAGCTCGCGCTCAAGAACATCCCGAAGGAGCCGCTGGCCGAGTTCCTCGCCGACCAAGGGTTCAAGACCCTTCACGCGCGGCTGATGGGCGGGACTCCGACGCAGACCGGTGCGACCGTAAGGAATGACGTCATGGCGGCGCTCGACAGGAAGCCCGCCGTGGCACCGGCGGAGCCGGAGAAAATCGAGATTGACCGGTCGAAGTATGAGACGGTGACCGACGAAGCGGCGCTCGAGAGATGGATTGCGGAAGCGACGGCTCAAGGCTTTGTCGCGGTCGATACCGAGACTGACTGCATCGACTGCATCATCGCAAAGCTGGCGGGCGTCAGCCTTGGGACGGGGCCGAACCGGGCCTGCTACATTCCCGTCGGGCATAGCGGCGCCGACCTTTATTCCGACGCTCCAAGCCAGCTGCCGATGGACCTGGTGCTTGCCAAGCTGAAGCCGCTTCTGGAGGATCCGGCAGTCCTGAAGGTTGGCCACAATTTCAAGTACGACTGGGTGATGTTCGACAAGGCGGGCATCAACGTCGCGCCAGTCGACGACACGATGGTGATGAGCTTCGACCTTGATGCGGGGAAGAGCTTCGGTCACAATCTCAATGACTTGGCGAAGGCTCATTTCGACCATGAGTGCATCCCGTACAAACAATTGTGCGGGACGGGCGCGAAGCAGATCACCTTCGACAAGGTGCCTCTTGGGCCGGCGACCGAATATGCAGCCGAGGATTCGGACATCACTCTGCGGCTGTGGCTGAGGCTTCAGCCGCGGCTCGCCGCCGAGAATGTGGCACGCGTCTATGAGCGCGTCGACAAGCCGCTGGTGCCAGTGATCAGCCGCATGGAGCGGCGCGGAATCAAGGTCGACCGCGACTATCTTGCGCGGCTGTCGGCGGAGTTCGGGCGCGACATCCAGGCGCTCGAGGAGAAGATCTACGAGGCGGCGTGCGGGCCGTTCACGATCGGATCGCCGCAGCAGCTCGGCGAGGTGCTGTACGGGCGGCTTGGGCTAAAAGGCGGGCGCAAGGGCAAGAGCGGCCAATATTCGACCGACGTGAACGAACTGGAGCGGCTTGCGTCGGAGGGCGTCGAGTGCGCGACCCTGGTTCTCGATTGGCGGCAGCTAACGAAACTCAAGAGCACTTATACCGACGCGCTCCAGCAGCAGATCAATCCCGAGACTGGGCGGGTCCACACGAGCTTCAGCCTGACCGGCGCACAGACTGGGCGCCTTTCGTCGAACGACCCGAACCTGCAGAACATTCCGATCAGGACCGAGGTGGGACGGAAGATCCGCGACGCCTTCGTGGCGGATTTCGGCTACAAGCTGATGAGCGCCGACTACAGCCAGATCGAGCTTCGGCTTGCAGCGCACATGGCGAACGTGCCGCAGCTCAAGGAAGCGTTCAACGCGGGCGAGGACATCCACTCGATCACCGCCGAGGAGCTGTTCGGGACCGTCGACCGCGATACGCGCGCCAAGGCGAAGACCGTCAACTTCGCGATTCTCTATGGAATCTCTTCCTGGGGCCTCGCCGGTCGGCTCGGCGTTCCGAAGGACGAAGGCAAGGCGATCATCGACCGCTATTTCGAGCGCTTCCCGGGCATCCGCGACTATATCCATTCGACGCTCGGGTTCGTTCGCGAGCGCGGCTACACGCGCACCTTGTTCGGGCGCAAGACACATTTCGAGCCGAATATCCGCTCGCCCAATCCCTCGATCCGCGGCGGGGCGGAGCGAGCGGCGATCAATGCGCCGATCCAGGGCACGAGCGCCGATCTCATCAAGCGCGCGATGGCTCGGATGGACGAAGCACTCGCCAAGGCTGGGCTCGACGGGGTGAAGATGCTCCTGCAGGTCCACGACGAGCTCGTGTTCGAAGTGCCGGACGGGCAGGAAGAGGAAGCGGCCCAAGTCGTTAAGCAGGTGATGGCAAAAGCCGCGGAACCTGCGATGAAGCTCGACGTGCCTCTCGATGTGGAGGTCGGCTGGGGAGCGCATTGGGGCGAAGCTCATTGACCGATTCACCGGTTGGGGTGGCGGGCCCCGATGCGGACATGGCGACGCTGGCGCGGGGCGGGAGACTGAACGTCTTTGGCTTCGTGCTTCGGCTCGCCGGAATGGTGCCCTTCCTGTTCATCGGCGGGCGAATCTACGGACCGGCAGCGCTGGGGCGCTTCGCTTACGCGGTCCTGACGGTCGAGTTCGCTGCGCAGATCGCGGCGCTCGGCCTTCGCCGCGGCCTCGCCCAATTACTCGCCGACGGGAAGAAGCCGCAGGCGTGGATTGTCGCCGACGGCTTGCTGGTCGCGGCGGTCGGCGCAGCGATCGGAATGGCGATCCTGTTCGTCTTTCCAAGGGCGATGTACCCGACGACGGTCATCCACGGGCTGGACCGGATGCTCGCGATCACGGTGATCGCGATCAGCTGGACCGACATCGCGCTCGCCGCGCTCGCCTATCACGACGACGTTGCCTCGACCGTGCGCGCGCGCTCGATCGTGCAGCCTTGGACCATCAGCATCGTTGCCTTCTTATGGTCGTACGTCTCGCTCGATGACGGGCTGATCGTCGCCTACGTCTTCTCGATGGTGGCGGCGCTCATCGCGGCGCTGATCCCGCTGGTGCGCTGCTACGGAATTCCGCGCGGGTGGAAGCCGGACCTTCCGACCGCAGCGTCGACTGCATGGCGCAATGTCCCGGTGGCTGCCGCGGATGCGGTCGAATGGGCGTCGCGGAGGATCGACCTCGCGGTGCTCGGAGCGTTCATGCCGGCCGCCTTCGTCGGAATCTATTATGTCGCGCAGCAGGTCGCGACTCTTCCAGCGAAGCTCAAGACGAGCTTCGAGCCGGTGCTTGGACCGGCAATCGTTCGGCGGATCGCGGTGAACGACCGGGCGGGTGTCGCGAAGCAGGTCCGGCAGGTGACTTACTGGATTATCGCTGCGCAGCTCGGGATCGCGCTTGCGCTGGGCATTCCGGGACGAGCGGTCATGGGGCTTGTGGGCTCGGGGTTCACCGGAGGCACCGCAATGCTCGCCTTCCTCCTTGCGGCCGAGGTGATCGCAGCGACCGCAGTCGTGAGCGAAGCGGCGCTGATCTACATTGCGAGAGGACGGAACATGATCATCAGCCTGATCATGCTCGCGCTTGAGGCAGGGCTGGCCGCGGCGCTGATCCTCGCCATGAAGTCCGAGGGCCTTCCGCAGGCCTATCAGGCGACCGGACCGGCGATCGGCCTTTGCGTCGCGCTCGCCTTCGCGTCGATCACCAAGTCCCGACTGCTGGCAAGGGAGCTCGGGGAGCGCGTGTCGGGATGGCGATTCGACCTGGCGTGGGCGACAGCGGCGGGAGTCGTTGCCGGCGTCCTCATTCGAATGCTCCCTCAAACATTGCAGCTGGTGCTCGGCGTTCCGGCGATCCTGGTGGCGTTCGGAGCCGTGCTGTGGACGAAAGGCTTCGGGCCCGAGGACCGCGAGCTGTTTCGGATGCGCAAGACTGAGGTCACCGAGCTTCGAGAGGCCGAACGAGCGGCATTGGCCCGAAGCCAGACCATGGAGGACATCGTCTGAGCGGCTAGTGCCGGAAGTGGCGCATCCCGGTGAACAGCATCGCGAGGCCAGCTTCGTCGGCAGCGGCGATCACCTGCTCGTCGCGGATCGAACCGCCGGGCTGAATGACCGCCGTCGCGCCTGCTTCGGCGGCTGCAAGCAGGCCGTCGGGGAAGGGGAAAAAGGCATCGGAGGCAACTGCCGAGCCGACCGTTCGCGGTTCCGGCCAGCCGTTAGCTTCCGCAGCTTCCTTCGCTCGTATCGCGGCGATTCGCGCGCTGTCGCGCCGGTTCATCTGACCGGCGCCGATACCGGCGGTGACACCGTCCTTGGCGTAGACGATCGCGTTGGACTTGACGTGCTTGGCGACGGTCCAGGCGAACAGGCAGTCCTTGAGCTCCTGCTCGCTCGGCTGGCGCTTGGTCACGCACTTGAGCTGGTCGCGCGTGACCATGCCATTGTCGCGGTCCTGGATGAGAATTCCGCCGGTGATGACCGCGATCGTCTGCCCCGGGCGCGACGGGTCGGGGAGCTCTCCGGTCAGCAGCAGCCGAAGGTTCTTCTTCTTCGCGAAGATCGCCTTTGCCTCCTCGTCGGCATAGGGGGCGACGACGACCTCGGTGAAGATCTCGATGATCGCGCTCGCAACCTTGCCGTCGAGCGGCCGGTTGGTGGCGACGATTCCGCCGAAAGCCGAGACGCTGTCGCAGGCGAGCGCTTCGTTCCACGCATCGATCAGGGTTGCTCGAGTCGCGACTCCGCAGGGATTGGCATGCTTGACGATGACGATGGTCGGTTCGCCGTCCCGGAACTCGGAAACGAGCTCGAGAGCGGCATTGGCGTCGTTGAGATTGTTGTAGCTGAGCTCCTTCCCCTGCACCTGCTCGGCTTGGGCGATGCCGCGGGCGTGCGGACCGATCGGCTCATAAAGCGCGGCCTGCTGGTGCGGGTTCTCGCCGTACCGCAGCGGCATCTTCAGCCTGCTCGCCCGAGTCCATGTCTCCGGCCAACGCTCGCCCTGATCGGCAAAGGCGAACCATTGCGAGATCGTCGAATCGTAGGCCGCCGTCAGCGCGTAGGCCTTGGCCGCGAGCTTCTTGCGGAATTCGAGGCTCGTCCCGCCATTGGCGTCGAGTTGCTCGAGGAGGACCGCGTAATCGGCCGGGTCGGTCACGATCGCGACGTGGGCGTGGTTCTTGGCGGCCGAGCGCACCATCGATGGCCCGCCGATGTCGATATTCTCGATGATGGTCTCGCGGTCAGCGCCGCTCATCACCGTGTTGAGGAAGGGGTAGAGGTTCACGACGACGAGGTCGATCGGCGCGATCTGGTGCTCCTCCATCGCCGCTGCATGCTCGGGATTGTCGCGGACCGAGAGAAGGCCGCCGTGGACCTTCGGATGGAGGGTCTTCACGCGGCCGTCCATCATCTCCGGGAAGCCCGTAAGGTCGCTAATGTCACGCACCGAGGCGCCGTTTTCGCGGAGTTTAGCGGCTGTCCCACCGGTCGAGACGATCTCGACCCCGTGCCGGGCCAGGCCTGCCGCGAGCGCATCCAGCCCGGTCTTGTCGGAAAGCGAAATCAAAGCCCGTTTGACCGGGACGAGGTCCGTCATTGCTGATCCTTTGCGATTAGCTGGCGCGGCGGAACTGCCAGCCGATTTCACCGCCCAATGCAGAAACTTCCCCGACGATGACAAGCTGCATCGTCGCGTGCGGCTGTCCGCGGCCGTCGATCCACAGGCTTTCCTCGGTCGCTAGGTTGCCGCCGCGGCAGCGGAAGTTCCACGCAGGAGCGCCCTTCGAACGAAGGATCGCCCCCATGCCGTCCGCCGTTATCGTCGGCTCGACCCCCGGCGCCAGGTGGAAGCGCACGGCGTAAGCCGCCGATTCGCGAATCTTCTTGCGGCCCCTGGGAATCAGCTGATCCGAGCCGCGAATCTCCTTGCCGTCGTTGCCGAGCATGATGCTGCGCTTGTGAACGAGACCGAAGGAGCGGACGTAGCCGTCGTGGCTGGCCTCAAGCCGGCTCGAATCATTGTCTTCGTTGCGCTCGATGCTCACATCTTCGACGCCTTTCCCAAGCGCGCCGTCGGCGAGGATGTTGGTCGAATTGGTGTCGGCGAGGATCAGGGTGCTGTGCGCGGCCGTGGTGCGCAGGCCCTGAACGAGCTCCTCGGGAAGCTCGCTCGGAAGCGGACCCGGGCCTCCGCAATTCACGACGAGGCGCTGCGACCCGTCGGACATTTCAAATGCGAGCGTGGACGCTGAGCCATGCTCGGCGATCTTCTGCGGCGGAGGCGGAGCTGCGTCGACGACGATGATCGTTCCGAGCGCGGTCATCCGGTGATAGCCCCAGCCGCGCGGCTGGCGAAGGGGCCTAGCGCGAAGGCCGCAGCCCTCAATCAGGGCGGTCAGCCGCGACGCCTCGCCGGGATTGCATCCCTGCCAGCTGGAGAGCGCGCCGTCGCCCATGGTGATGCCATGAAGCGCGGCGAGCGACGCCTGCGAGGCCGCTTCGATCCCTTCGGGAATCGTCTGCTTTGATGCCTGATAGGAAGCGCGCAGCAGGCCGAGGCGATCCACGAGCTGCGCCTGCTCGGACGGGGATCGGCTAATCAGCCCGCCGTCGTCGAACTGCGCGGAGGCAAGCGCTCGGGCGAGGCCCGCTTCCCCGCGAGCGACGCGGGGGACGCCCCCTTGAACGAGAAGTCCCGCTGCGACCACGCCGCACCATGCGGTGACTCGGTCGAGGCCGGCGGCGGCCTTGTCGGCGCTGCCTTCGAGGTGGCGGGCGCCACGCGCCAGCGTGTTCAGCAAGGCCGAACGATAGCCGCTGTCGCTGCTCGAGAGGATGTAGGGGGCGTAGGCGGCCCAGAAGAGGATTCGCTCGCCCCAGAGGTGCGGCGCCCAGGCGTCGTCAACCTTCGGCCCGTGAGCGAGAAGCCAGCGACCAACCACCGCCTCGGCGAGCTTCGCTCCGCGTTCGCGCGACGCGGCGGCGGCAAGGTCGCGGAGCCAGGAGAAGCCCTGAAGCTGCTCAGCGAGCGCTCCGCTCGTACCGACGCCGGCGAGGTCGAGATCCTTGAGCGGCAAGGTTTCGCTGCCGACGATGAAGCGGCCGGCGAGAAGCGCCTCGCCGCGCTGCTTGTCGCCGTGGACATGGTCGCGGGGCACTGCAACCAGCTTGAGCGGCTGCTTGCCATGCTTGAGGCGCGACAATAGCGAGCCTCGAGCGAGCTTCGAGACGGCCGCGCGCTCGGCGGCCGAGCCATCGGCGCTCATCCGCCTCCCCTAAGTGCCTTGATGTTGCTCGCGTAAGCCGCCGGGCCGCCGCGGAAGACGGCGGTTCCAGCGACCAGCGCAGTCGCTCCGGCGTCGACCGCCTGGCGCGCTGTTTCGGGATCGATGCCGCCATCGACTTCGACCTGGATATCGAGGCCGCGCGCCGCGACCTCGTTCGCGATCCTCTCGATCTTCCGAAGCTGGCTCGAAATGAATTTCTGGCCGCCGAAGCCAGGATTGACGCTCATTACGAGGACGAGGTCGAGATCCTCGAGAATGTAATCGAGCGCATCGACGGGAGTCGCCGGGTTGAGCGACACGCCGGCCTTCTTGCCGAGCGATTTGATGTGCTGGATGGTTCGGTGAAGATGGGGGCCCGCCTCTGGATGGACGGTCATGAAATCCGCCCCAGCCTCCGCGAAGGCTTCGAGGAAGAGATCGACGGGCGAGATCATCAAATGAACGTCGAAGGGCTTTTTGCTGTGTGGCCGAAGCGCCTTCACCACGCCCGGGCCGATGGTGAGATTGGGCACAAAATGCCCGTCCATCACGTCGACATGGATCCAGTCGGCCCCAGCTTCGTCGATCGAATGCACTTCCTCGCCGAGCTTCGCGAAGTCGGCTGAAAGGATCGAAGGAGCGATGATTGGGCCAGCCATCGGCCCGATTAGACGGGATTAACCGCCGCGGACAAGCCGCGCGATGAAGAAGCCGTCGAGTCCGCCTTCGGGTTCGAGCAGGCCGGGAAGGATTCGAGCGAACCCGCCACTCGAGCGCTTGGCGAAGGTCGGTAATCCGTCCAGAGGAGCGAGGGTGAAATCGTCACGTCGCGCGATGAAGCGCTCGATTAGCTGCTCCCCCTCCTGGGGTTCGAGCGAGCAGACGGAATAGACGAGCGTTCCGCCGGGCTTGAGCCAGCCGCTCGCGCGATCGAGCAGCTGCGCCTGCAGATCCGCATTGGCGGCGATGATCTTGGGCCGCGCTCGGTAGAGGACTTCAGGGTGGCGCCGGAAAGTGCCCGTTGCCGAGCAGGGCGCATCGAGAAGGATCGCATCGTAGGTCCGTCCGGGCTGCCATTGGAGCGCGTCTGCTTCGATGAGACTGGCTTCGAGGTGCGTACGCGAAAGATTTTCCCGCAGTCGCCCGAGACGACTTTTCGACGAATCGACGGCAGTGACTTTGTGGCCCGCCGAAGCGAGCTGCATCGTCTTGCCGCCGGGCGCTGCGCACAGGTCCAGCACGTCGCCGGATTCGGCGGGGATGAGGCGCGCTGGCAAAGAGGCGGCAAGGTCCTGAACCCACCACCGGCCTTCACCGAAGCCGGCCAGCTCGGTTACCGAAGAGCTTTCGAGGCGCACATGCTTCGGCGCGAGCGAGATACCGCCGTTGTCGGCGGCGTAACGCTCGGCTTCCGACTCGTCCGCGAAACTAAGGTCGAGCGAAGGCCGCTTCGCGATCTGCCGACGGGCTGCTTCGACGACCTCTTCGCCCCATGCTTGCCGCCACCTTCCCTCGACCTCGGCCGGGAGATGAGGCGCATCGCTGACTGGAACGCCGCGCCGCAGCAGCGTTCCGAGAACGCCGTGCACGAGCCGGCGCGGGCCGCCGTCGACCAAGGGCAGCGCGGTCGTCACCAAAGCGTGATCAGGCGTACCGAGGCCGATCTTCTGAGCAAGCGCGAGGCGCAGGACCGCTCGCGCCTTGCTGTCGTCGGGAAGAGGATTGCGAGTCGCGCTGTCGATCAGCGCATCGAGGTCGGGAAGGCGGCGGAGAACCTCGCCCGCGATTGCGATTGAGAGCGCTCGATCGGCAGGCGGAAGGCTGGTGACGCGTGCCGCCGCGGAATCGAGGGTCTGCCCGCGCCTGAGAATGGAATCGAGCATCTGGAGCGCGGACCGCCTTGGCGCGAGGCCTTCAACGCTTGGCATCGGCGCCTCCGCTCGCCATCTTGTTGCAATGAAACGCCCGAAGCATCTTGACGCGCCGGCCTATCTGAGCCCGTCGCCGCCGGTTCCGGAGCCTGAGCCAGCCGACAAGGCCGAGCCCCCGGCCGGCGAAGAGCATCGGCTCGATCCCACGCGATACGGAGACTGGGAGAAGAAGGGCATGGCGATCGATTTCTAGATCCCCTCGGCGCGGGGCGGCCGAGACAGGAGGGCATCGAGAACCTGATCGACGCTGGCGCGTCCGGCAATGAGCGCATCCACTGCTTCGACGATCGGCATGTCGACGCCCTTTTCGTGAGCCAGACGAGCGAGCACGGGCGCGGTGAATGCTCCCTCTGCGACCGTCTTGCGGTTCGACAGCAATTCCGCCGCGGGGCGGCCTTCGCCGATCCCCACTCCCAGCGAATAATTGCGCGAACTGGTCGACGAGCAGGTGAGGACGAGATCGCCGAGCCCGGAAAGACCGGCGAGCGTTTCGCGCTGCGCTCCGCAGGCGAGGCCGAAGCGCGTCATCTCAGCAAAGCCACGCGCGATGAGCGCTGCACGTGCGTTCTGGCCCAGACCCTTGCCCTCCACCACGCCGCAGGCGATGGCGAGAACGTTCTTGACCGCGCCGCCGATCTCCGCGCCGGCGACATCGTCGGTCACATAGATTCGGAAGGTGGGCTGGGCGAGGCGGTCGCGGATCTGTTCGGTGAGCCCCCGATCCTCGCCCGCGAGCGTCACTGCGGTCGGCATTCGCTTCGCCACTTCGTGAGCGAAGGTCGGGCCGGAGAGCACTGCAATCGGGGAGCTCGGACATTTGTCGTGCGCGACCTGGTGAAGGAGCGCGCCGGAGCTTTCTTCAATGCCCTTGGAGCAGAGCACGAGCGGCATGCCGGGGCATGGCATTCGGTCGAGGACCGCACCCATGTGCTGGGCTGGAGTCACCACCAGCCACGCATCGCAGGCCGCAAGCTCCGAAAAGCTGCCGGTCGCGCGGATCGCCGGGTCCAGCTTCACTCCCTTCAGGTAGATCGGGTTCTCGTGAATCCGGTTTATCGTGGACACGACGTCCTCTTCGAGCGCCCACAACAAGGTCTCCCGGCCGCCTTGGGCTGCAACCTGCGCGAGCGCAGTGCCCCAGGCGCCGCCGCCGATGACTCCGAGCTTCATGCCTTCACGCCCGCGCCACGGACTTTCTCGGCGCCGGCATCGAGCGGCCAGCGCGCGAGCGCGGGCGCGTCGAGACCGTCGATAAGGCCTTCCGCGAAGCGCTCGGCGCCTGCCCAGGCGATCATCGCCGCATTGTCGGTGCAGAGCCATTCGGGCGGCACTCTGAAGCGGCGGCCCTGCTCTTCGGCAAGGCTAGCGAGCGCGCTTCGGATCGCCCGGTTGGCAGCGACTCCTCCGGCGACAACGAGCGCCGGGGAGTCGCTGCTCTCAAGCGCGAGGCGGGTCCGGTCGACGAGGCAGTCTACGACTGCTTGCTGGAAGCTCGCGGCTATGTCTTCGCGACAATGGTCTCCCGAAGCGACCGCGCGTTGTACGGCGCTCTTGAGCCCGGCGAAGGAGAAGTGCGGTTCCAAAGAACCGACCAACGGACGAGGGAGCGGAACTGCGGCCGGGTCGCCTTTCTCCGCCAGCGCTTCGATCGCTGGTCCGCCGGGATAGGAGAGTCCGAGCAGCTTTGCTGCCTTGTCGAACGCCTCGCCCGCGGCATCGTCGATGGTCGTTCCGAGGCGACGGTATTCGCCGACGCCGCGCACTTCGAGGAGCTGGCAATGGCCGCCGGAGACGAGCAGCAGGAGATAAGGGAAGCCGAGATCGGGATCCACTAGCCGCGGGCTGAGCGCATGTCCTTCGAGATGGTTGACTGCAATCAGCGGCTTGCCGGCGGCGAGCGCGATGCCCTTGCCGGCGAGGAGGGCGACCATCACTCCGCCGATCAGGCCGGGACCGGCAGTCGCGGCGACCGCGGCGATGTCGTGAACGGACATCTTCGCTTCGGCGAGGACGCGTTCGATGAGGTCGGGCAGGATCTCGACGTGAGCGCGCGCAGCGATCTCGGGAACGACGCCCCCGTAGGGCTGGTGCGCCGAGTTCTGGCCGACCACTGCCTGGGCGAGGATTCGACGGTCGCTCGTCACCAGCGCCGCCGCACTGTCGTCGCAGGAGGATTCAAGGCCAAGGATTACAGTCATTTCGCGTCCGGCCCTTTGCCTGAAGGCGCCGCAATGCACTAGGGGTGGCGCAATGCAGGGACTTCGGCTCGGAACACGCGGATCACCGCTCGCGCTTGCCCAGGCACGAAAGGTGGCTGCTGCGATCGAGACCGCGCAGCGCTGGCCCGATGGTTGGGTCCAAATCGTCGAGATCACCACGACCGGCGACAAGGTGCGCGACCGGCCGCTCGCCGAAATAGGCGGCAAGGGACTCTGGACCAAGGAGCTCGACCGCGCGCTGCTGGAGGAAGAAGTCGATTTCTGCGTCCACTCGATGAAGGACGTCGAGAGCGTCCGCCCGGCGGAGATCCACATTGCCGCGGTCCGGCCGCGCGGCGACGTTCGCGACCGGATCGTCGGCGCGGCATCGATCGACGAGCTGAAGAAAGGGGCCGTGGTCGGCACCTCGTCGCCGCGACGCAAGGCGCAGCTGCTTCGGCTTCGGCCCGACCTCGAGATCGTGACTCTTCGGGGCAACGTCGAAACTCGGCTGAAGGCGGTCGAAACAGGTGAAGTCGATGCGACCCTGCTTTCCGCTGCCGGATTGAAGCGCCTGGAAATCAGCGCCGGTACGGCGATTCCGACCGAGGTGATCCTTCCGGCGCCGGGACAGGCAGTGATCGGCATGGAGTGCCGGACGAACGACACCCGCACCCAGAGCGTCCTGACGACGGTGAACAATCAGATCACCTATGATTGCGTCATGGCGGAGCGTGCGTTCACTCGTGCACTTGGCGCCGCCTGCGCGTCTCCGGTTGCGGCTTTCTGCACACTCGAAGACGGCGACTTGCGGATGCGCGGTCAGCTGTTCAGCGAGGACGGGAGCGACTTGGTCGAGGATCGAGCCGTGTTCGACTGCGGAGAGCTGAAGATTCCCGAGGAACTCGGGCGATCGCTGCTCGGCAAGGCGCCGGAGTCTATTCGGAGGTTGTTCGCGCAAGGATGAGGCGAATCCTCGTCCTGCGCCCCGAGCCGGGCGCGACGGCAACCGTGAACCGAGCCCGCGAGCGCGGCCTCGATGCGATTGCGGTGCCATTGTTCCAGATCGAACCGGTCGCATGGGATGCGCCGGATGCGGCGAGCTTCGACGCCTTGCTGCTGACAAGCGCAAATGCCGTCCGGTTCGGCGGCGACGATTTGGGGAAGCTTCGCGGATTGCCCGCTTACGCAGTCGGCGAGGTCACCGCTATTGTTGCGCGCCAAGCGGGCTTCGACATTGCCGCGACCGGCGAGTCCGGCGTTGATCGGCTTCTCGATTCGGTCGAGCCCGATCTGAGGTTGCTGCATCTTTGTGGTGAGGACCGGCGCGATCCTGCGGAAGCACGCCAGCAGATCGCGAATATTGTCGTCTATCGCGCGAAGGAGATCGAAGGGCCGGACCTCGGCGCTGCGAAAGGTGCCGTTGCCCTGATTCACTCTCCGCGCGCGGGGCATCGATTTGCCGAATTGGTGGATGATCGCGGTTCGATCGCGATCGCTGCCATCAGCGATGCCGCTGCAAAAGCGGTCGGCGGCGGATGGAAGCGGGTCGAAACCGCCGAGGCGCCGACCGACGACGCGCTGCTAGCCCTCGCGGCGCGGCTGTGCGACATAGCTGACCCGTAATGAACGGCACTCGCACTGGGATGGGCTGGGGCGCGCGGTTGATGATCGCGCTGGTGCTGATCATCGTCGGCGCCGCCGCCGCGACCTGGGGCCTTGCTCACTATCGGTCGGCAGCCCGCTTCCTCGGGGTGGCTCCAGCCCAGCAGCAGCCCGAAATGCTCACCCCCAAGCCGGTGGTGATGAACCCCCAACCCGCTCCGGCGCCGGCACCTCAGCCCGCGGCACAGGCCGAGGACCAGCGAATAACGGGGCTCGAGAACCGTGTGGCAGCAGTCGAGAATGCCACTGCTCGAGCGGTAGGATCCGCCGGGCGCGCGGATGCTCTGGTGATCGCATTCGCCGCGAGGCGGGCGATCGATCGCGGTGTCGCTCTGGGCTATCTCGAGAACCTCCTGGTCGACCGCTTCGGCGCCCAGCATCAGGCTGCGGTGGCGACCGTGATCACCGGGTCGCACCAGCCGGTCAGGCTCGACGATCTCATCAGCGAATATGATGCCCTCGATGGAGACCTTCGGCGCGGCGGTCCGCAGGACAGCTGGTGGACCGACTTCCAGCGCGAGTTCGGCGAGCTGGTCGAGATCCATTCATCGGCGCGCCCGGCGATCAACCCGGAAGCGCGGTATGCCAGGGCACGGCAGGAGCTGGTCGGCGGCGATGTCGACAAGGCACTCGCGGAAACCATGCGGCTCCCGGGCGCCGCGCGCGCCGGCGATTGGGTGGGGAAAGCGCGGCGCTACATCATCGTTCACCGGGCGCTCGACGAAATCGAGTCCGCCGCGCTGCTGCCCCAACCTGTCCCGCACAACTGAGCGGACTTCTCGGCGACCGATTGGGGAAGATTCGAATGTCGAGGATTCCAGTGCACAGCACGGGTTCAGCTGAATCGAGCTAAGCTTTTGCAAACGTGCGAAAGTTGCGGGGGAAAGGCGAGTTCATGACGTCAGTTGCTAAGTTGGTTGGATTTGCGCTGATCGCCGTCGCAGCCGCTCAGGTGAGTGCGTCCGCCGCCAAGCCGAGCCACACTCCCACCCGGGCAGCGCCAAAGAAGCCTGTCCCGCCGCCGACGGCCCCCGCGCCCAAAGACCTCAGTGACCGCATCGACCAGCTCGGGCGGGGCTTCGATGGCCGCGTCGGAATTGCGGTGCGGTCGATCGATTCCGGTTGGGAAACCGGATGGATGGACCATGACCTCTACCCCCAGCAAAGCGTCAGCAAATTATGGGTCTCGATCACTGCGCTCGACGCCGTCGATCGCCGGCGTGCGAGCCTCGACGACGAGGTCACGCTGACGACCGCTGACCTTACTTTGTTCCACGAGCCGATCATCGAGGACATCCTCAAGAGCGGGACTTACACGACCACGCTCGGCGACTTGATGCTTCGGGCGATCACGACCAGCGACAACACCGCCAACGACAAGCTGATGCGCTCCGTCGGAGGCCCCAGGGCCGTGCGAGCAATGATCGCGCGCAAGCATCTGGGCGCGATCCGCTTCGCCAATGGCGAACGCGACATGCAGAGCCGGATCGCCGGCCTCACCTGG
>DASQYQ010000180.1:0-2697 GCA_035639115.1 Sphingomicrobium sp.
TCTAGGATCAGGCCGGTACGGTCGATGACCTTTGTGCCGACCTCCTCTTCAAGATTCTTCTGCTGGATGGGCGTCAGCGCCGAATCGACAATGAGCAGCCCGGCCCCCTGCTCCTTCGCGGCCTCGCCGATTTCCTCGACCTGACCTTTGCCGAGCAAGGTCGCAGGCCTGACCGTTCGAACACGCAGCGGCCGCGCAGCGACGACCCGAATGCCGATCGCTTCGGCCAAGCCCTCGGCTTCCTCGATGCGGGCTTCAGCTGACCGACGCGAGCCTTCGCGAGGAAGTTCGGGAACGGCGATGATCGCGCGCTCGCCCCGTGCGACTTCAATCGCGCCATTGCCGTCGAAATTATTCAGGAAGGGTTCTCCTCTTCGCCTTCGGTTGCTGCACCGAGGCTTAGTGGATGCGCTGGCTGCAGGGTCGAGATTGCGTGCTTATAGACGAGTTGCACCTGCCCGCCACGCTCCAGGATCAGGCTGAACTGGTCGAAGCCGGCAACCGCGCCCTGGAGCATGACTCCGTTGACCAGAAACAGGGTCATTCGCTCATGTTCACGGGCCGCGGCGCCCAAGAACAGGTCCTGGAGCTGCGCTTTCGGACCCTCAACCGTTGCCGCCACGAAGTCGGGCGGCGGCTCGGAAGGCATGATCGTCGAGACGGCGTGCTTGTAGACGAGCTGCGAAGCACCCTCGCGCCTCAGCAGAAGCGAGAAGGAGTCGAACCAAGTTATCACGCCCTGGAGCTTGACTCCTTTGACGAGGAAGATCGTGACCGGAAGCTTGGCGCGTCGGACGCTGTTGAGGAAATGATCCTGAAGACTGAGCGACCGAGCAGCCATAACCTCAACTCTACTCGTCGTCCTCCCGCTTATCGCCGATGCCGAGCGCCTTGAGCTTCCGGTGCAATGCCGACCGCTCCATGCCGATGAACGATGCCGTGCGCGATATGTTGCCGGAAAAGCGTCGGATCTGGATTCGCAGATACTCGCGTTCGAACGATTCGCGCGCTTCACGGAGCGGACTGCCCATGATCGCCATCGCCGTTGCAGCCCCGCCCATCACATTGTGACTGTCGAGTATTTCCGGCGGCAGGAGATCGACCTCGATGCATTCTGCGCGATCGCCGGGCGCTAGGATCAGCGTCCGCTCGATGATGTTGCGCAGCTGCCGGACGTTCCCCGGCCAGTCATGCGCCTGGAGCGCCGCCATCGCTTCTTCTGAGATTCGGGGCGGCTGCATTCGTCGTTCGGCGGCGAACCGGGCCAGGAAGTGGCTCACGAGCTCCGGAATGTCCTCGCGCCGTTCGCGTAGCGGCGGAAGCTTCACCGGCACGACGTTGAGGCGATAGAACAGATCCTCGCGGAAGCGACCGGCGTTGATCTCCTCTTGGAGGTTTCGCGAGGTCGCTGAAAGCACGCGCACGTCGACGCGAACAGGACGCTGCCCGCCGACGCGATGGTAGCTTTGATCCGTCAGCACCCGCAGGATCTTCGCCTGCGTGGTCGGCGGCATGTCCGCGATCTCGTCCAGGAACAAGGTGCCGCCATGGGCATGCTCGAGCAGCCCCGGGCGCATCGTCCCTTCAGATTCCGAGCCGAACAACTCCTCCTCGACCCGTTCCGGGCTCATCATGGCCGCGGACAGCACGATGAAGGGCGCCTTCGCACGGGGGCTCCACTGGTGGATCATTCGTGCCGCGATTTCCTTGCCCACCCCCGGCGGGCCCGAGATCATCACGCGACTGCCCGTTGGAGCCACGCGCTTCAGCGTCGCGCGGACAGTGTTGATCGCGACCGAGCTGCCATGGAGCTGGTCCTCGTGCCCGGTCTGGCGACGCAGCGCCTCGTTCTCGCGGCGGAGGCGATCGGTGTCAGTCGCGCGGTCGACGAGATAGATCAGGCGCTCGGCTTCGAAGGGCTTTTCGATGAAGTCGACAGCCCCTTCCCTCACCGCCGCCACGGCCGTGTCGAGATTGCCGTGGCCGGAGATCATCAGCACCGGGATGGTCGAATCGCGCCGCTTGATCTCCTGAAGAAGCTGAAGCCCATCCATTCGTGAGCCCTGCAGCCAGACGTCGAGAAGCACCATCGACGGCCGCCGCTCCTCGATCGCGTTCAGCGTCGAATCGCTGTCGCCGGCGGAGCGCACGGCATAGCCCTCGTCCTCCAGAACCCCGCTGACGAGCTCACGGATATCCGCCTCGTCGTCGACCACCAAAACTTCAAGCGCCATCAGGCATCCTCGCCGTCATCATTGTCCCCTTTGCTGCTCGTCGAGGCTTCGTCGCTCGCAAGCGCCGCCAGCTTCGCCGTATCGAATGAGATGCGCACATGCGTGCCGCCGCCCTGGCGGTCGAGGAAGGCGATCTCGCCCATATGCTCCTCGACGATCTTCTTGACGATCGCGAGGCCGAGTCCGGTCCCTCGAACGCGGGTGGTCATGTAGGGCTCGGTCAGCCGCTCGCGGTCTTCCGGGAGGCCGACGCCGGTATCGAGCACGTCGATGACCAGTAGGTCGCCCTGCTCGTGGAGTTTTAGCTCGACGCGATCCCCTGCAAGGCTGTGCTCACCACGATTACGCCTGCTTTCGATAGCTTCAACGCTGTTTTTAACGACGTTAGTCAAAGCTTGGGCAAGCTGGCGCCGGTCGCAGACCATTCGGAAGTCGCCGCTCGGCGGCTCTAGCGCGAAGCTGA
>DASQYQ010000181.1:0-11439 GCA_035639115.1 Sphingomicrobium sp.
CGGGAGCATGCTTCACTATCCATTTCCCCGAGAGCGTGCTCGTCAAGGAAGCGACAGTCGCTGAATGAACAGGCACAAGGTCGTAATTGTCGATGACGAGGCGGCCATCCGCCGGCTGCTCAAGACCGCATTGGAACGCGCAGGTTATTCGGTGATCGAGGCTAGAACTGCTCGCGAGGGGCAAAATGCGCTGGACATCGATCATCCAGATGCAGTCCTGCTCGACCTTGGTTTGCCTGATCGCGAGGGTCTCGAACTCGTGCCGGTGATTGTGAAGACGAGCGCGGCCGTGCTCGTCATCTCCGCTCGCGAGGCCACCGAAGAGAAGATTGCTGCCCTCGACCTCGGCGCTGATGATTACGTCACAAAGCCCTTTGACACCGATGAAGTCCTGGCGCGGCTCCGGAGGGCACTTCGCCAGCGCGCGAGCGGAGAGGTTGGTGCGGTTCTTCAGCTCGACGGTCTTGAAATTGACCTGCTGGCACGGCGGGTCCGGCGCAATGGCCACGACATCCACTTAACGCCGAAGGAATATGCCGTCCTTGCCGAACTTGCGAAGCACCCTGGACGCGTGATTACGCACTCCCAGCTGCTGCGAGCGGCCTGGGGACCAGCACACGAACAGAATGTGGAATATCTGCGCGTAGTTGCACGAGAGCTGCGCAAGAAGATCGAAATCGATCCGAGCCGGCCACGAATCGTCAAGACTGAGCCTGCTGTTGGCTACAGGCTTGCCGACCTGAGCTAAATCTGAGTTTCGCGCCGCCACGGGCGTTGGCAGGAGTCCTTCCGCGCGCTCGGATGCGGCCCTAAGAGGTTAAAACTTACCGATCGGGATGATGCCTCGCGCCGCCCGCGCGCTGAAACGCATATGCGGCCACCGCGGGCGCGCAAGCAGCAACTACGCCCGCGGTGGCCAGCTTGCGCCGGGTGAAGGGGACTCGACCCGACACAAACTCATCCTTCCTAATGATCTTACTCGTACCTCAAGGCGTGGATTGGATTGGCGCGGGCGACCTTCACGGCATGCCCGACGACCGTGGCAACGGCGATTCCGAGCGCGATCAAGGCGGCCATGACGAACGGGACGGGCGTCAGGGGAATCCGCTGGTCGAAGGTGTTCAGCCAATCTCGCATCAGCCACCAGGCGATCGGCCAGGCAATGATGTTGGCGATGATTACGGGACGGCTGAACTGCCATACGAGCAGCCGTACGATGTCGCGCGTTCGCGCGCCGAGCACCTTTCGAATTCCGATTTCCTTGGTCCGCCGCTGAGCGGTGAAGGCGGCAAGGCCGAAGAGGCCGAGGCAGCCGATAATCACTGCGAGCAACGAGAAGGCCGCGAAGATTTTCGCTCGCGCATCCTCGGCCGTGTACAGCTCGCGCATGATGTCCTCGCTGAACTTCGGCTGGAACGGGACATCGTTCGAGATCTGCTTCCACTGCCGCTCGACGGCCGCCTCGACCGTCGCCGGATCGCCGTTGTAGCGGATCACCATCCACGCCGGACCCTTGCTCACGTTCTGGAACATGATCGCATCGATCGGCGTGCGGACCGAACGGAAGCGGCTGTCGGCGACCACTCCGATTATGGTGATGTTCACCATTCCAGTTCCGGGTTCGAACAGCTCGCTCCGGACGACTTTGCCGATCGCATCCTGCGGCGATTTGAAACCGAGCTTGTGGATCGCATATTCGTTCATCACGACGTTCACGCCGCGGCGGGCGAGAGCGATTTCCTGGTTCTTGTCGACCGGGAAATCGAGCGTCATGTCGTCCGCGGGCCGGTTCGGATCGAACCAGCGGCCGGCAACCAGCTTGAGGCCCATTGCGTCGAAGAATCCCTCGTCGACATTATATTCGCCGATGCTGACGGTCTGATTGCTCCCGGGCGGCACCAATCCCGTGTTGCTGTTGTTGTCGGTCGCGACTCCGATGTCGGTCAGCCCGACCGCGACGACGCCTGGAATTCGCTTCATTTGCTGCTCGATCATCTCGGCCTTGGAGATGAGCTGGTAGCGATTGAGGTCGGTGAGCTGCAGTATATGGTCGCGCCTGTATCCGGGGTCGACCGAGCGCGCGTAGACCGTTTGGCCGTAGATCACCGCAGTGCAAACGATCAGCCCGATCGACACCGCGAACTGAAGCACGACGAGCGTCGCGCGGACTCTTCCGGAACCCGGAGTCTCGGCCGCCGAGCGGTTGGCCTTGAGCACCTGCGCCGGCTGGAACCGGGAAAGGAAGAAGGCCGGATAGAGTCCGCTGACGATGCCGACGATCAGCGTCAGCAGGATCACGGGAAGGAGAATTCCGCCCGCGCCCAGATATTTGAGCGAGAGGTCCGCATCGAGGAAGGCCGCAAATGGCCGGACCAGCAATTCGACGAGCGCGAGCGCGAGAAGCATCGCAACCGCGGAGATCAGGATCGATTCCGCGACGAACTGCACGATGAGCTGCTTGCGCGTGGCGCCCAGCACCTTGCGCAATGCAACCTCGCGCGCGCGCTGGCCGGCGCGCGCAGTGGCGAGGTTGGTGAAGTTCACTACTGCCATTCCAAGGATCAGGAGGGCGATGACCCCGAACGTCGCCATCGTGCGCTGATCATTTCCCGGGGTCATCGATCCGCCCTGAGCCTTGCCGAGGTGCACGTCCTTCAGGTTGACGAAGTGCCAGTCCTCGTCGTCGCCGGCGTTCCAGCGAATGTTGCCGTTGGGCTGATCGGGAATATTGCGCTTCTCCCACGCAGGCTCCTGCGCCTGCAGCTGGCTGACGTCGGCTCCCGGCCGCGCCTTCAGCCAGACCCAACCAGACTGGCAGCTCCAGCATTTCAGGAAATTGGGCTCTTCCGAGAAGAAGCTGTTGAAGTCCATGCGAAGGATCGCATTGATCTTGAGGCTGGAATTCTTCGGCAGGTCCTTGAGCACGCCGGTGATCTTGAAATCGCGGGTGACGCCCTTCGAAATCAGGCTCATCGTCTTCCCGACTACCTGATCGGTGCCGAACCGATTAATCGCCTCGGTCTGAGTGATCGCTGCGGTTTGCGCTGCCGGGAGGGTTGTTCCGGCGATTAGGGGAAGATTGACCGTCTTCAGGAAGTCATCGTCCGCGATGAGATAGTTCTTGGTTGGCGAGGCCTGGCCGTTCTTCATGAAAACCGGCTCGCTGCTGAGCGCATAAACCCCGCTCTGGAACTGCGGGAAGTCCTTCAGGATGGCGCCCTTGGTCGAATAGGACGACATTTGCAGGAAGGTCGGCTCCTGGTCCTTCGGGTGAGGGTACCAGGCTTGAAGTTGGTAGGTATTCTCGACGTCGGGAACCCAGCCGTCGTAGCTCCGCTCGTAGCGGATATAGAGCAGGATCATGATGCAAGCGGCCATGCCGATGGCGAGTCCGGCGATGTTGATGATCGAATAGGTGCGGTTCTTGGCGAGCGCCCGGACCGCGACTGTCCAATAGTTCCTCCACATGCTTCACCGCCCCTTGCAAAAAATCTTGGTCGAGAATGGGTCACGCGACATTGGAAGCTACTCGTAGCGAAGCGCGTGGATCGGGTTGGCTCGGGCGACCTTGACGGCGTGCCCGACGACCGTCGCGATCGCGATTCCGAGCGCTATCGCACCGGCAATCAGGAATGGGATCGGAGTCAGCGGAATCCGCTGGTCGAACCCGTTGAGCCAGTCCCGCATCATCCACCAGGCGATCGGCCAGGCGATGATGTTGGCGACGATCACGGGACGACTGAACTGCCACACGAGCAGCCGAACGATATCCCGAGTGCGCGCGCCTAGGACCTTGCGGATTCCGATCTCCTTGGTTCGCCGCTCGGCAGTGAATGCCGCAAGGCCGAACAGGCCGAGACATCCGATAAGGACGGCAAGGAGCGAGAATGCGGCGAAGATTTTCGCCCGCGCGTCCTCCTTCTTGTACATCTCGCCCATGATGTCTTCGCTGAACTTCGCGTTGAACGGAACCTCGGTCGTGACCTGCTTCCATTCGCGCTCCAGCGCGGACTTCACCGTTTGAGGGTCGCCGTTGTAGCGGACCATCATCCATCCTGGGCCCGCTCGCACCTTGTGGAACATGATCGGCTCGATCGGCGTGCGAACGGTACGAAATCGGGAGTCGCCGACGACTCCGATGATCGTCACGTCCATCAAGCCAAGATGGTCGCCGACCATGTCGCCTTTGACGACCTTGCCGATCGCTTCGGCGGGAGCCGAAAAGCCGAGCTTGCGCGCCGCATATTGGTTGATGACGACGTTCATCCCACGATCGTGGATCGCCTTCTCGACCTGAGGCTGCGACGGGTAGGGAATTGTAGAATCGTCGATCGGCCGGCTCGCGTCGAACCAGCGTCCAGCGAGGAGCTTGAGCCCCATCGCCTGAAGATAGTCCTCCCCGACATTATACTGACCGATGAGCACCTGTCGGTTGCTTCCCGGCGGAACGATGAAATTATTGTTGTTGTTGTCGGTATTGATCCCGATGTCCGTCAGGGCCGCCGCAACTACTCCCGGAGTGCGTTCCGCTCGTTGGACGATCCCTTCGGAAAGCGGCCAGAGCTGCGCTCGGCCGAGCTCCTCCACCTGCAGGACGTGGCTCCTGTTGTACCCGGGGTCCACGTGCCGAGCGAAGACGGTCTGGCCGTAGATAACGGCCGTGCAGATGATCAGCCCGATCGACACTGCGAACTGGAGCACAACCAGCGCCGCTCTGAGGCGCCCGGATCCAGGAGTCTCGGCCGCCGAGCGATTAGCCTTGAGCACCTGCGCAGGCTGGAACCGGGAAAGGAAGAAGGCCGGATAAAGGCCGCTCGTCACTCCGACCAGCAGCGTCAGGCCGATCGCGGGCAGCAGGACGCCGTTCGCTCCGAGGTAGTTGAGCTTCAGATCAGCGTCGAGAAAAGCGGCGAAAGGCCTCACAAGAAGCTCGACCATCGCGAGCGCAAGCAACATCGAAACGGCCGAAATGAGATTCGACTCCGCAACGAATTGAGTGATGAGTTGACGACGAGTCGCGCCCAGGACCTTCCGCAAGGCGACCTCGCGGGCGCGCTGGCTGGCACGGGCCGTCGCAAGGTTGGTGAAGTTCACCACGGCCATTCCGAGGATGAGAATGGCGACGATCGCGAAGGTCGCGATCGTCCGGCGATCATTGCTGGGAGTCATCGAGGAATCCTGGGCCTTGCCCAAATGGATGTCCTTGAGGTTGATGAAGTGCCAGTCGGTCTCGGTACCGGGGTTGTAGTGAATACCGACGGTTGGATCGTCCGGGATATTCCGCTTTTCCCACGCCGGCTCCTCCGCCTGCATTGCCTTCACGTCGGATCCTGGACGAAGCTTCAGATAGACCCAGCCGGACTGGCACCCCCAGCACTTGAGGAACTCAGGACTGTCGGCATTGAAGGCGACATAGTCGAGCCGCATGATGGCATCGATCTTCATGCTCGAATTCTTCGGCAGGTCCTTGATCACCCCATTGACCTTGAAGTCGCGCTTCACTCCGCGTGAGATGACGGTGAGCGTTCTCCCGACGACCTGGTCGGTCCCGTAACGCTTGATCGCTTCGCTTTGAGTGATGACCGCGGTCTGCGGCTGAGTCAGGGTGGTGCCGGCGACCAGCGGCAGGCTCACGACCTTCAGGAAGTCGTCATCCGTGAACATCCAGCCTTTCGTCGAATAAGCCTGGCCGTCCTTGATGAAGACCGGACCATTGTCCTGAAGGTAAGCCGCATATCGGACCTGCGGATAATCCTTCTTGATCGCATCCTTCGTCGCATAGGGCGCCATTTGCTCGAAGAAGGGCTGCCCGTCGCTGGGGTGCGGAGTCCAGGTTTGCAGCTGGTACGTATCCTGAACGTCCGGAAGCCAGCTGTCGTAACTTTGCTCGTACCGAACATAGAGCAGGATCATGATGCAGGCGGCCATGCCGATGGCGAGGCCGGCGATGTTGATGACCGAATAGGCCTTGTTCTTGGCCAACGCGCGAACCGCAACAGTCCAGTAGTTCTGCCACATCACGACTCTCCTTCAGGAGGACGCTACATTTGTAGCTCTACATATTTAGCGCGTCTAGCTGGCTTGCCGCTTCTCCGGGGTTGTCGAGTTGGATCGGAATTCGACGCATCGGTCCCTATTCGTAGCGAAGCGCGTGGATGGGATTGGCGCGCGCGACTTTCACCGCGTGGCCGACAACGGTCGCAATCGCGATCCCAAGGGCGATTGCGGCCGCGACGACGAACGGCACCGGAGTCAGCGCGATCCGCTCGTCAAAGCCGTTCAGCCAGTCTCGCATCATCCACCAGGCGACCGGCCAGGCGATCAGGTTCGCAATGATCACCGGGCGGCTGAACTGCCATACGAGCAGGCGAACGATATCCCGGGTGCGCGCACCGAGGACCTTGCGAATCCCAATTTCCTTGGTGCGGCGCTGAGCGGTGAAGGCGGCGAGGCCGAAGAGGCCAAGGCAGCCGATGATGACTGCCAGGAGGGAGAATGCGGCGAAGATCTTCGCGCGTGAATCCTCCGCCTTGTACAGGCCGCGCACAATGTCCTCGCTGAACCTCGATTCGAACGGGACGGTCGGAGCGAGCTCTTTCCACTTCCGCTCGATTTCGCTGCGGACCTCCTCGGGATTGCCGCGATAGCGGACGACCATCCAGTTCGGGCCCGCGCGCGACTCGCGGAACATCAGCGGCTCGATTGCGTCCCTCACCGATCCGAAGCGGCTATCGCCAACCACGCCGATGACCGTGAGCTTCACGGGCCCGGCCTCCTTCGAGAAGACCTCGTTCGAAAAGGTCTTCCCAATCGCATCCTGCGGCGACTTGAAGCCGAGCTGCTTGACCGCGAGATCGTTGATCACGACGTTCACTCCGCGCGCTGCCAGTGCACGCTCCGCGGCCGGGTCGGGATCGATCGGAAGCGTTTGGTCATCGGCAGGGCGATTCGGATCGAACCAGCGTCCAGCCTCGAGCTTCAATCCCATTGCGGCGAGGAAGCCGGAGTCGACTTCATAAGTGCCCATGTCGATGGCCTTGGAAGCGCCGGGCAGGACAACGCCGGTGCTGGAATGGTTGCCCGTATCCATCCCAAGGTCGGTGCGTCCGACAGCAACCACCCCGGGCAATCTCTTCAGCTGCTCGACGATCATGTCACCGCGAGGGAGGAGCTCCTTGCGGCCGATATTTTCGACCTGAAGGATATGGTCGCGATTAAAACCGGGGTCCACCGACCGCGCATAAACGGTCTGTGAGTAGACCACGGCGGTGCAGATGATGAGGCCGATTGAGACTGCGAATTGAAGTACCACGAGTCCGGTTCGAAGGCGCCCGGATCCCGGCGTTTCTGCCGCTGAACGATTGGCTTTCAGCACGTGCGCGGGCTCGAAGCGTGACAGGAAGAACGCGGGATAGAGTCCGCTGAGCATGCCGACGAGCAAGGTCAGCGCGATCGCCGGAAGAAGAATGCCGCCGCGACCGAAATAGTTCAGCACCAGGTCGGCGTTGAGGAACGCGGCGAACGGGCGCACGAGCAATTCGACGAGCGCCAGCGCGAGCAGCATTCCGACCGCCGAAATGAGGATTGATTCGGCGATAAACTGAACGATCAGCTGCTTGCGCGTGGCGCCCAGCACCTTGCGAAGCGCGACTTCACGCGCACGCTGGCCGGCACGCGCCGTCGCGAGGTTGGTGAAGTTCACGACTGCCATTCCAAGAATCAGCATCGCAATGACGGCGAAGGTCGCGATCGTCCGGCGATCATTGCCCGGAGTCATGGCTCCGTTCTGGGCTTTGCCGAGATGCACGTCGCGCGCGTTGACGAAGTGCCAGTCCTGATCGTCTCCCTGGTTGTAACGGATGCCGCCGTTGTTTTCGTCAGGGATGTTGCGCTTTTCCCAGGCTGGCTCCTGCGCCTGCAAGGCCTTGACGTCGGTTCCCGGCCGAAGCTTGAGATAGACCCATCCCGATTGCCATCCCCATTGCGTCATGAACGTCGGGGAGTCCGCCCAAAAAGCATTGAAGTCCGTCCGGAGGATGCCGTTGAGCTTCAGGTGCGAGTTCTTCGGGATGTCCTTGAACACGCCGGTAATCCGGTAATCGCGGGCCACTCCCTTGGAGACGGCAGTCAAGGTGCGCCCGACCGCATGATCGGTACCGAACCGTTTGATCGCTTCCGATTGCGACAGAACGGCCGTGCCTGCGGCGGGCAAAGTCGTTCCATAGAGCAGCGGAAGCTCGACGACCTTCAGGAAGTCATCGTCGGTGTAGACATAATCTTCCGAGGTGGACGCCTGTCCATCCTTAAGGATCACCGGGCTTGAGCTGAGGATGTAGCCAGTCCGCTCGATCTGCGGGAAATCCTTCGCCATCGCTCCTTTCGAGACATAGGCGCTCATCTGCGAGAGCAGCGGGTCGCCCATCCGAGGGTGCGGGTACCAGGCCTGAAGCTGGTAGGTATCCTTCGCGTCAGGAAGCCAGTCGTCGTAGCTTTGCTCGTAGCGGACGTAGAGCAAGATCATGATGCAGGCGGCCATGCCGATCGCGAGGCCCGCGATGTTGATAATCGAATAGGTCCGGTTCTTCGCAAGCGAGCGAACCGCGACCGTCCAGTAGTTCCGCCACATCGAGACCATGTCTTCGAACTCCGAATTCGCTTCGTTCAGGCTGCGCGCCGGCGCTCCTGGAGGATCTTGCCGTCGAGCATGTTGACGACGCGGCTGGCGAAGTCCGCATGCGATGGCGAGTGGGTCACCATGACGATGGTGGAGCCCTCCTGATTAAGCTGGCGAAGCATGCGCATGACTTCCTCACCATGCGCCGTGTCCAGGTTGCCGGTCGGCTCGTCGGCGAGGATCAGCTTGGGTTCGCCAACCAGGGCGCGGGCAACGGCGACGCGCTGCTGTTGGCCGCCTGACAGCTGCGTCGGACGATGTTTCGCCCGATGCGCGATTCCGACCTTGTCGAGGACCCGATCGACTCGCTCCTTGCGCTCGGAGGATGGGAAGTTGTGGTACAGAAGAGCCAGCTCGACGTTCTCGCGAACGGTCAACTCGTCGACCAGGTTGAAGCTCTGGAAGATGAAGCCGATGTTGCTCTTGCGGGTTTCCGCGAGCTGCGTTTCGGAAAGGCCTGCGACCTCCTGCCCGTTGAACACGTAGGAGCCGCCGCTCGGGCTATCGAGCATTCCCATGACGTTGAGAAGCGTCGACTTCCCGCATCCGGAGGGGCCCATGATCGCAACGAACTCGCCGTCGGCGATGTCGAGGTCGACGTCATCGAGCGCAGTCGTCTCGACGGTGTCGGTACGGTAAGTCTTGGTTAGGCCGGTCATCGTCAGCACTGTCTTGTCCTTTCTCAGTCCCCGGAGCTGAAGTTCAGGCGGTCCTTGTCGGTCAGACCGCTGTATGAAGAGGTGATCACGCGGTCGCCGGGCTTCAGACCGCCCAGAACCTCGATGAAGTCGCTGTTGCGCCGTCCAAGCTGCACTTGGCGCTTGGTTGCGCTGCTGCCGCCCTTGTCGACGACGAACACCCAGTTGCCGCCCGTGTCATTGAAGAAGGCGCCATTGGGGATCAGCAGCGCCTTGGCCGAATCCCCTATGGTGAGCTTGGCCTGGATCGTCTGTCCGCGTTGCATCGACTTCGGCTCTTGATCGATGAACAGCAGATCGATCTGGAACTCGCCGTTGCGGACCTGCGGGTAGACCTTCGCTACCTTCAGCCGATATGTCTTGCCGTCGATGTCGGCGGTTGCGGTCTGCCCGACGGCGACTCGGCCGAGATAATATTCATCGACGTCGGCCTGCAACTTGTCGCCGCCGGCGCTGTCGATCTGGCCGATACGCTCGCCCTGCTGAAGCGACTGGCCGAGCTGGATATCGAATCCGCTGAGCTGGCCGGTTACAGGCGCTCGGATGTTGAGCTGGCCGAGGCTGCTGCGCGCGACGCCCATGCTGCTGTTGAGCGAGTTGGCGGCCATTCGGAGCTGCTGCAGCTGGCTCCGCTGAAGCGACTCGTTCTGCTGGACGCTCTGCTTGAGGATCGCGAGGCGGTTGTTCTGATACGAAAGATCGTCCTTCGTGTCGTTGAAGGTCTTCATCGCAACGAAGCCCTTGTCGGCCAATGCCTTCTGAAGGTCGTATTGGCGCCGCGCCTTCGCGAGATCGTTTTCGGCCTGGTTTAAGTCGCGCAAATTGTCATTGTGGGTGTTGACGAGGGCGAGCTCTTGGCTTCGCATATTGTTGAGCTGCTGCTCGACCTCGGCCTGCTTCTCGAGAGTCGACAGCTGCAGCTCGGCGTTCGACAGCACCGCGAGCAACTGCCCCTCGACGACCTGGGCGCCGTCTTCGACGAGCTTCTTGTCGACCTGCCCGCCCTCGACGGCGTCGAGATAGACAGTGACGAGCGGCGTCACTTGAGCGCGCACCGGAACGAAATCCTCGAACGTGCCGCTTTGCGCTTCCGCGATCGCGAGGCGGTCGCGAGCGACGGTCATCGAGCCCGCGCGCGGAGCGAACAGCCAGAAAATGAGGATGAGTAGGACGACCGCTGCGCCGGCGCCGGCGATCAGGATCCGCCGGTCGATTCGCTTTCGCTCGACGACTCGGTCCATGGCGCCGCCGCTGACGGCCTCGGAGCGACTCGACTGCCGCAATTCGACCAAGCTCACTGTCCGCCTCCGAACAGTATTTGTCCGGAAATGGACGGGAAGCGCAGTGCCCTTGAGCCCCCGCTCTCTATAATATCGACAATGAAATCACCGCTCATGCCCCTATCGCTGCAAGCGTCGTGCCAATCAGATGAAACAGTTTATGGAAGAGGGGACTGTTCGTTTCCGGACAGCCGCGCTACAGAAGTAGCGTGGCCGACAAGTTTAACCTAGCAGTGGTGGTCGACGACGATCCAGACATCGCACTCGCTGCGCGCCTCGCGCTCCGCGACATGTTCGAGCGTGTCGAGACGCTGAGCTCACCCGCCGACCTTCTTCCGCTGCTCAAGAAGGAAAGCCCGGACGCCATTCTCCTCGATCTCAACTTCGAGCGCGCCAGAACCGATAGCCGGGAGGGCCTTGAGTATCTCGGAAAGGTCATGGACATCGATCCCGACGCCGCCGTCGTGATCATCACCGCCCACGGGGGCGTTTCAGTCGCCGTCGAGGCGATCAAGGCTGGCGCCAGCGATTTCGTCGCCAAGCCATGGAGCAACGAGCGCCTTGAAGCGACCGTGAGGAGCGCTGCGTCACTGCGCAGGAGCAGGATCGACGCTCGGATCGAGCGCGGTCGTGCAACCGAGCTCGGCCAGATGCCGGAAACTCCATTGCTCGGCAGGTCGGCGGCGATCGAACGCGTACGAAAGCTGATCGAGCGGGCCGCGCCAACGGATGCGAACGTGCTGATCCTTGGCGAAAACGGCACGGGGAAGGAAATCGTCGCTCGTGA
>DASQYQ010000182.1:0-2479 GCA_035639115.1 Sphingomicrobium sp.
CTTTGATTCAGAACGTTGCCCATTTGTTGCGCGCGCGGCGGTTCCTGCCGCTGTTCGGAACGCAATTCCTCGGCGCCTTCAACGACAGCCTGTTCAAGCAGGCGGTCGTGCTGTTCGTCACCTACCAGCTCTATTCGAACCCCCACAAAGAGTTTCAGTTCAGCGCAATCGCGCAGGCGCTGTTCATCCTGCCCTTCTTCCTGCTCTCCGCGCTCTCAGGCCAGCTCGCCGACGACCATGACAAGGCGCGGCTGATCCGGATCATTAAGTTCGCGGAGATCCTGATCATGATCGTTGGCGGCGCCGGCCTGATGCTGGCGAATATACCACTGATGCTGGCCGCGGTCTTCGCGATGGGTATCCACTCGACGTTCTTCGGACCGATCAAATATGCGATCCTTCCGCAGCACCTTCAGCGTGACGAAGTGCTCGGCGGCACGGGGCTGGTCGAAGCCGGGACCTATATCGCGATCCTCCTCGGGACGATCCTGGCCGGAATGCTGGCATCGCGACCGGAATATGCCGCTGCCGCGGTTCTCGGCTTTGCAGTGCTGGGATTTCTGGCCGGCCGTCAGGTGCCCCCTGCCCCACCCGCCGCGGAAAGGCTGCCGATCACTTGGCACATCGTTCATGCGTCGATCGAGCTGGTCAGCGCGACGATGCACATCCGACGGCTGTTCCTTGCGATCCTCGCCATCAGCTTCTTCTGGACCATTGGTGCGGTGCTGATCATCATCTTTCCGCCGCTGGTGAAGAACGTGCTCGGTGCGAACGAACAGGTCGCCAGCCTCTTCATCGCCATCTTCTCGATCGGCATTGCGATCGGATCCATCGCCATCAATCGCATGCTCAAAAGCGAAGTGTCGGCGAAATTCGCTCCCGCTTCAGTCATCGCAATGGGCGTTTTCGTCCTGCTGCTGCATTTCGTCTCGCTGACCTGGAGCAAGGTCGGCGCCGATCTCACCACGCTCGGGAACTTCCTCTTCAATCCGATGGCCTGGCCGATGATCCTCTGCCTGCTCGGAGTCGCGATCACCGGAGGCATGTTCGTCGTTCCCCTCTACGCATTCCTCACGACGACGGTCCCGAAGACCGAGACTGCTCGGACAGTGGCGGCGAACAATATCGTCAATTCGGGTGCGATGGTCATCGGCGCATTGCTTGCCTTCGCGCTGTCGAGCCTAGGCGTCGGCCCGATCGGCCAGCTGCTACTCGTGGCGGCGATGTGCCTCATCGCGGCATGGCTCGGGTGGAAGCTTCACCAGGCGTGCGATTGAGCGCCAGCTCGGCGATTCAACCGATCAGGATCGACACGACGAGGAATCCGGCGACGAAGGTCGTCGCGAACAGCTTGAAATCGTCGCTTAGCGCCGCGCGTGTCTTAGGTGAGACCGAGAGATCCCAGAAACGGCCCTTCCCGAAGAGCCTCGGGTCCATCGCAATGGCAGGTCTGACGAGCTGCATGGCAAATCCTTAACGCGGCTTTTACCATGTTCAAACTCCGGAGATGCGCAGACGGCTCCTCGAGTCCCGTCATGGGACACGGCATGAGAGGTTCCTGGAGTTTGGATCAGCCGTTGACAGCGGCTGAGCGGGGAGCTTGGTCGCGGTGGTGCGCGGCGAGCAACTCTTTCGCCGCCTCCGCGGTCATCGGCTTTCCGAAGTACCAGCCCTGTCCGATCGCCGAGCCAAGGCGGACGACCGCCTTGTAGACCTCTTCGCTCTCGATGCCCTCGACGCAGACGGGAACGGAAAGCGCCGCTGCCAGTGTCGTGACTGCGCGAACGATCGCCGCGCTTTCGCGCTTCGTATTGAGGTTGGTGATGAAGCTGCGGTCGATCTTGATGATATCGAATGGCAGCGAGCGAATGTGCGCGAGCGATGAAAAGCCTGTGCCGAAGTCGTCGAGCGCGAGCCGGATCCCCTGGTTCTTGAGGCTCGCGACGATCGTTCGAGCGAGATCGATGTCGGCGAACAGCGAGCTCTCGGTGATTTCGATGACGAGCCGCTCGGCAGGAAAGGCCGTCTCCGCGAGTATTCGAACAATGCGCTGAGCAAACCAGCCGTCGACCAGTTGCGACGGGGAGATGTTCACCGATATCTTGATCTTGGGGTCCCATTCCACGGCTGCGCGCAGCGCCTCGGAAATGATCTGCTCGGAAAGGCGGCCGATGAGGCCGATCTCTTCGGCAACCGGTATGAAGACGTCCGGCCCGATGATTCCGGACAATGGGTGCTTCCACCGGGCCAGCACCTCAAAGCCGATCACTTCGCCGGTGGCGAGGTCCACCTGCGGCTCGAAGTAGGGCAGGAACTGATTGTGCTCCAACCCAAAGCGGATGCCTTGCTCGATCTCACCATGGGCGATCAGCGCTCGCTCCATCCCGGCGTCGAACCACACGGGGCGTCCGACGCGGCCGCTCCGGGCACGGTCCATCGCAATATCCGCGCGGCGAAGGATGTCGGGAATGCCTGCCTC
>DASQYQ010000183.1:0-6266 GCA_035639115.1 Sphingomicrobium sp.
CGCCACGACCATGGTCCATGCCCTGACAACGCGCTCGGTCGACATCGTGCTTGCCGGCCTGCTCCTCGTCGGAGGAGTGATCGGGGCGCAATATGGCGCGATCCTCGCGCTCAGGATCAAGCCGGACCTGCTTCGTCTCGCGCTTGCGGTGATCATCCTCCTCGTCGGCCTTCGGATGCTTCTCGGCCTCGCCTGGCGTCCCGACGAGATCTTCTCGATCGAGTATCTGTGAAGCCCGGGCTCGGCTCGATCCTCCTGCTGGCGCCGCTGCTGATCGGCGCCGCGAAGCCCGTGCTGGTTCCGGACATCTCGGCTCGGCAGGTGCAGATCCGCTACAGCTTCTCCGGAGCGCAGCTGCTGCTGTTTGGAGCAATCGCTTATCCCGACGGTCGAGCGCCGGCCCAGCCCGCGGATATCGCCGTCGTCCTTCGCGGACCCGTCCAACCGATATTGCTCCGTGAGAAGCAGAAGATCGGGCCGATATGGATGAATGCCGATTCGAGCCGTTTCCGGTCCGCGCCGAGCTATTATGCAGTCGCTTCCTCGAAGCCGATCCGCGATCTGGTCGATGACCGCACGGCATCGATCTACGAGCTTGGAATCCACAACCTGCAGCTATCGCCGGGCGGCGGCTCGCTTCCCGAACGGGAGCGGCATTTCGAGGCCGGGCTTCTCGATTTGCGCTCGCGAGCGGGCCTCTATTCGGAAAACCCGCACGGCGTGGAGATCACTGACGGAATCCTCTATCGAGCAGTCGTCACCATCCCTAGCCAGGTTCCGGTGGGGACCTACACCGCCGAGACATTCCTGATCGAGCCGGGCCGCGGCGTGCAGCATGGCGGAAAGGTCGTCGCAGTGGCGACCCGCGACATCCAGATCGACAAGTCCGGCTTCGAGCGCGACGTCTGGCTCGCTTCCCGTCGGCACCGACTTGCATACGGACTTGCGTCGATTGGGTTGTCCCTGGCGCTAGGCTGGGCCGCAGCGCTCGCCTTCCGCCGCCGCTTCTAGATAAGCGCCTAAGTTAATTTTAACCGCTCGTGCGTAAAGGACTTCCCGAACTTGTTGTCCGGGAGCGTTGAAATAATGGACGAGCAGCCGAACCTGCGCGAATTCTTGAATGAAGTCAGCAGCTTCAGCGAGGAGGAGGTGGCCGCGCCAGCTGCTCCGACAAAGTCTGCGCCGGTAAAGGTTTCGCCGGTCGGCAAGGTCGTCGATATCGCTGGTTCGGGCTCACAGATCCGAATGGACGCCGGAGCCCTGATGACGCTCCAGTCGCACTCCGATCCGTCCGTCGCCATGTCCGGACAGGTCGGAAGCCAAGTGAAGATGATCGTCGGCAATGCCTGGCTGATCGCCAATGTCCGAACGCTCCGAAGCGCGGATGGCGGGGAGCTGGTCGCCCACGTCGACTTCCTCGGCGAAGGCCACAACGATTCCTCCGGCCGTCTAAGCAACTTCCGGCGCGGAGTGACGCGCTACCCGATCCCCGGCGCGGACGTTCTGCCGGTTACGACCGCCGACCTTCGCGCGATTTTCGCCGCCACTGACGAGCCTCATATCGAGATCGGCACCGTCTATCCGACCGACGACATCCGCGGCGCCCTCTACGTCGACCCGATGCTGTCGAAGCATTTCGCGGTACTGGGATCGACCGGTACCGGTAAATCCACTTCGGTCGCGCTGATCCTGCACCGGATTTCGGAGCTTTCGCCCGAAGGTCACATCCTGATGGTCGACCCGCACGGCGAATATTCCGCCGCGTTCAAGAATTGCGGCGAGATCTTCAACGTCGACAACCTTCAGCTGCCCTACTGGCTTATGAACTTCGAGGAGCATTGCGAAGTGTTCCTCACAACGCACGGGGCCGAGCGCCAGCGGGACGGCGACATCCTCGCCAAGTGCCTGCTCACCGCCCGAACCAAGGGCAAGGACCTAAGCCAATATGGCAAGGTCACGGTCGACAGCCCGATTCCTTACCTCCTGACCGATCTCCACACGATCATCGTCAACGAGATGGGCAAGCTCGATCGCGCTGGCGATTCACTGCCGTTCCAGCGGCTGAAGACGAAGATCGAGGAACTCCGCGCCGACCCGCGCTACACGTTCATGTTCTCGGGCATGCTGGTGTCGGATTCGATGCCCGGCCTCATCGCCAAGCTGTTCCGACTACCGAGCCAGGGCCGCCCGATCTCGATCGTCGACGTTTCCGGCGTTCCTTCCGAGATCACCTCGGTCGTGGTGTCGGTGCTGGCCCGAATGGTCTTCGACTATGCGATCTGGTCGCGCACCGAGGCGCAGAAGCCTCTCCTGCTCGTCTGCGAGGAGGCACATCGCTACGTGCCCAAGGACGAGCACCAGGAGAATGGCCAGGCGGTCCGCAAGATCCTCGAGCGTATCGCTAAGGAAGGCCGCAAATATGGAGTCAGCCTCGGCCTTATCACCCAGCGACCGTCCGACCTTGCCGAAGGCGTGTTGTCGCAGTGCGGAACGATCGTCTCGATGCGATTGAACAACGACCGCGACCAGGCCTGCGTCCGCGCCGCGATGCCGGAAGGCGCGCGTGGCTTCCTCGATGCGATCCCGGCGCTCCGCAACCGCGAGTGCATCGTCTGCGGAGAGGGCGTCGCGATTCCGATCCGAGTCCGTTTCGACGACCTGGAGCCTGAGAAACGGCCGGCCTCGTCCGACCCGAGCTTCGCGCGCCTATGGCGCGAGACCGGGGATGAAGCAGGGATCATCAGCCGAACGATCAAGCGCTGGCGCGGCCACGGGCGGTAAGCCGCTCCTCGGGCTGATCCTCAATCGGGGATTTCGGCCAGCTTTCCCTCGAGCGACACTTCGACACGCAGCGAAAGCGTCTGAACGCCGCGCTCGTAGCCAAGCTGCCGCGGCATCAGGATCGGGTCCTTGCCGAGCACGACCGTCATTCCGACGCTGTCGCTCCGCGATCCCAGCGCCTTCGCTGCATCCTTCGCAACCGCGTAAAGTTGACGTCTCAGTTTCAGCGGGAGCTCCACACTGCCCCTCGCGCGAAGCAAAGCGCGTTTCGCGGCGCGGTACAATAATCCGGCCGCGTAGCTCGTCCTAACCGGATAGGCGTGATGCTCGGTCCTGCTCGCGGCGTCGTGCTGGATCACCGACTCGACAAGCGCGCCATCAAGCGCATTCCGGCCGAGACCGATGATCTGCAGCCGCTCCTCGAGATCGGTGTCCGCGCCGGCGGCGTAACCCTCGACCACCTCGTCATAGCCGCCGGCACGACGGAATGCGGCCGACGGGATGACGTGGAAGCCTTTCAACTGGTTGGACGCCAGCCTCGGACCGCCATCGTTGAACGCCCGCGAAGTCTTGCTGTCGAAGAATCCGTAAGTACGAAGCGGCAGGTCGGTCGAGAGGCGATCGATCGCGCCATCGGCGAGGATCGTGTCGGCATCGACGAACACGAGCACGTCCGAGCTCGCGACAGCGGCCCCCGCGTTCCGCGCTTTCCAGTTGGAGAAATGTTCCTGATCCGGCACGGACACCACCCGCACCGAGGGAAAGTTCGAGGCGACGAATTCACCGGCGCCCTCGGGGCATGAATAATCGACCACGATGACTTCGTCGGCGCGCTGAGCGAGCATCTTCGGCAAGCTGACCTTCAGATGTTCGAGCCTGCCCTTGCAGGTCGTGATGATTGCGAACGTCCGCGCCAAAGGAAAAGAACCTACCCCTGTTCTCGGTGCGGCGACCTTAAGGCCGCAAGCGAGCAACGACTAGGCGCTGCGAGCGCTGCTGGGCTTGCGCGTTCCTACGCCGAGCAGCACTTTCAGCCGCGCCTTGACTGCGTCACCAAGACGCGTGTCGACCAGCGGAGCGCTAGTGAAGCGGACAGCAAGCGGGTTCACCGGCTGGCCGCTTTGCCGCACCTCGAAATGGACATGCGGTCCAGTAGAGAGGCCGGAAGACCCGACATAGCCGATGACTTGGCCGGCGTGGACGTAACTGCCGGCCTGAGCGACGATCTGGCTCATGTGGCCGTAGAGGCTGACGAGACCGCCGCCATGCGCGATCTGGACCTCGCGGCCGTAGCCGCCGGCCCAGCCGGCCGTCACGACCTGCCCGTCGCCGGCTGCGACGATCGGGCTGCCCCAGGAAGCACCGATGTCGAGCCCCGCGTGGAAGCGCGTGAAGTGCAGGATCGGGTGATAGCGATAGCCGAAATAGGAAGTGATGTGGCCGTCGACCGGAAGCATCATTCCGCTCGTCGTCGGCTCGGCGCGCCTTGTGTTCGCGGCATCGATCCATTCGGTGCGCCCGTTCGCGGTCCATTTCACAAGCTGGAGCGGCGATTGGGCGACGCGCTGGAGGCCCGCGTAGAGCAATTGATCACCTGGACCGAGGACGAGGTCGAAACTGTCGGTCGGGCCGATCTCGCCCACATCGGTTTCGGTCGCGAGCGCCGCGAGATATTGAGCAGCGACCTGTGGGCTCGCGCCGGCTGCTCGAAGCGACCAGTAGAGGCCGTCGCCGGCACGGCCGGTGATTCGGATCGGGCCGGAGAGCGCGCTTGCAACCTGCTCGGTCGGCCGAGGTTCGGGCTTCGGCAGCGCTGCGCGCTTAGGAGCGAACTCGAGCGGCTCGGCCGCTTGGGTGGGCGCCATCGCCATTCCGGTCACGCCCCCGTTCGACAAAGGCGCGACCCCCAGGGCCTGCCACTGGCGCTGATCGTCCGTCTGCGCATCGATCGCTCGTGGGAAGGACGCCCAGGCCACGGTGCTGCATGCGAGCGCCAGTGCGCCCGCAGTCTTCCAGCCCGGGCGTGGCCAGGAAGGAGCGAGCGACCGCCGAAGCGGATGCGCGTGGCTTCGTGACGTCAACACGAGGGCCGGTGTCGCGGATCGAGGTTAAAACGGGCTTAAATTCGACCAACGGAACTTGCGCGCCGCACAAGCGCTGCCACATTCAAGGGACATATGGCGCCGCGTCCAGACGCTCCGGTTCGGGCCATTCTTGGGCCGACCAACACCGGCAAGACCCATCTCGCGATCGAGCGGATGTGCGGCCATTCCTCAGGCGTGATCGGCTTCCCGCTGCGGCTTCTCGCTCGCGAAGTCTACGACCGAGTGGTCGCAATGAAGGGGGAGAAGCAGGTCGCGCTACTGACCGGCGAAGAACGCATCGTCCCACCGCAGGCGCGCTATTTCCTCTGCACTGCAGAGAGCATGCCCGTCCCCGGCGGCGACAGCCATCGCGACAGCGAAGGCCAGCGCGACTTCGCCTTCGCGGCGATCGACGAGGCGCAGCTGGGCATCGATCCCGAGCGCGGTCATGTCTTCACCGACCGAATGCTCCGCGCCCGCGGCCGCGAGGAGACGCTCATCCTCGGCTCCGACACGCTGAAACCGATCATCCGCGAGCTGCTCCCCGAAGCTGAGATCGTCAGCAGGCCCCGCTTCTCGACGCTGCGCTACGCCGGGAGCGCCAAGCTTTCGCGACTGCCGCCGCGTTCCGCCATCGTCGCCTTCTCCGCCGAGCAGGTCTATGCGCTTGCCGAAATGCTGCGGCGGTTCAGGGGCGGCGCCGCAGTGGTCATGGGCGCGCTCTCGCCTGCCACCCGCAACGCCCAGGTCGCGATGTTCCAGCGCGGCGAAGTCGATTATCTCGTCGCTACTGACGCCATCGGCATGGGCCTCAACATGGACGTCAGCCATGTCGCCTTCGCAGGACTCGAGAAGTTCGACGGTCGCCGCGACCGACGGCTGACCATCGCCGAAATGGCCCAGATTGCAGGCCGCGCGGGCCGCCACCAGCGTGACGGCACGTTCGGGACACTCGGCCTCTCTGAAGAAAGCGGCGGCTTCACGGACGGCGAGATCGCAGCGATCGAGGAGCATCGATTCCGGCCGATGGACTGGGTCTACTGGCGCAACGCCGACCTCGATTTCAGCGACGTCCGCTCGCTGATCGCGAGCCTCGAGCACAAGCCCGACGATCCGATGCTCCGGCCGGCGCCTGAAGCGATCGACCTCGCCGTGCTCAAGCTGATCGCCGAAGATCCGTCGATCGTCGTCCGCAAGGGCGCGCAGGCTCGGCGGCTATGGGCGGTCTGCGGCCTCCCCGACTTCCGCAAGGTCGGACCGATGCATCATGCCCGAATGGTCCGCCGGCTGTTCAGCTACATCGGCGAAGGCGGCCACGTCCCACATGAATGGTTCGCGGCGGAAGTCTCGCGGCTCGACAATATGAGCGGCGACATCGAAGCGCTCGCCGACAGGCTCGCC
>DASQYQ010000184.1:0-3752 GCA_035639115.1 Sphingomicrobium sp.
GCGTTAACGAGCTCGTCGCGCATCTGCGCGGTCGATTTATCGGTTATTTCGAGCGCCGCGAGCTGCTCGCAATGGGCGGGAAGCTCCTCGGGGAAATAAGCGAAGCCGAGGATGAGGGCGCGCGCGGTTGGCGCGTCGATCCCGGCGGCGGCAATGGCTCGGGCCTCGCTTCCGACGGGCGGGCTCGGCGGAACGAAGCGGCCGTTGCGGAAGCTGCCGCGCGGCCTTGGCAGTGGAGAGGAAGGATTCGGGGAGGACGGGCGGCGCTGGTCGTAGAAGCGGCTTAGCCAGTCCTCTCGGTAGATTCGGGCGAGGTCCGGGTGGCCGATCGAAGCGGCATGGTCGATCAGACGCTGCTTGAGACCGGCCCAGGCTTCGGGGGTGGTGAGAGGCTCCGCCTCGGTTTCGTGCCGCCACAGGCGCGAGTCGAGCGGCTCGGGGTTGGCGATCAGCGCTTCGAACGCCTCGCGCCCGCCGGTTCGGATGACGTCGTCGGGGTCCTGGCCCGCGGGCAGCTCGACGAAGCGCAGGGTGCGGTCGGGACGGATGTGAGGAAGGGCACGCGTGGCCGCGCGGATCGCCGCCTTGCGGCCCGCGGAATCGCCGTCGAAACACATGATCGGCGAAGGATCGAGCCGCCACATCCGCTCGAGCTGCGCTTCCGTGACTGCGGTCCCGTTGGGCGCAACCGCTTCTGAGATACCGGCGCGGTCGAGGGCGATGACGTCCATATAGCCCTCGACGACGATCAACCGCTTGGCGGCGCGGCTCGCGGGGGCCGCGCGGTCGATATTGTAGAGCGTTCGGCCCTTGTCGAAGAGCGTGGTGTCGGGGGAGTTCAGGTACTTTGGCTCGCCCTGGCCGATGATTCGGCCGCCGAAACCGATCACTCGGCCGCGCGGATCGCGGATCGGGAACATGAGCCGGCCGCGGAAGCGGTCGTAGGTGTCGCCGCCTTCCTCGGGCCTGATCAGCATGCCCGTCTCGACAAGCTGCTCCTCGCCGAGCTTTTCGAGCGCGCGCTTTAGCGCGGAGCGACTGTCCGGAGCGAAGCCCAGGCCGAAGCGCTGGATGGTTTCAGCCTCGATTCCGCGGCGCTTGAGATAGTCTCTTGCTTCGACTCCGCTAAGGCCATTCAGCTGCTCGGCGTACCACTTGGCGACCGACGCCATGACGTCAGTCAGAGTCGCCGCTCGGTCAGAACGTTCCTTCGCCTTTGGATCCGGCGCGGGCACGTCCATCCCCGCCTTGGCTGCAAGCTCCTTCACCGCGTCCATGAACGGCATTCCGCGCTGGTCCGTGAGGAAGCGGATCGCGTCGCCATGGGCGCCGCAGCCGAAGCAATGGTAGAAGCCCTTGTCGTCGTTGATCGTAAAGCTCGGGGTCTTTTCATTGTGGAAGGGGCAGCAGGCCTTCCATTCGCGCCCGGCTCGGATCAGCTTCACCGAAGGAGCGATGACCGCGGACAGCACGGTGCGCGCGCGAAGTTCGTCGAGCCATTGCGGTGAGAGGGTCACGATTCGACCCTATGCACGAATCACCCGCTCGCAAGACGCAGCGATCGACTTATCCACAGGTCAGCAAGGCGAACCGCGGCGCGAATAATTAACAGAGTCAGCGAGTCCGATTGCAGGTAGAACGTTACGGTTCCGGCACAGACGCCTAAACGTTGCCTGACCGGACGACCAAGGGGAGGGGATTTATGTTGACGAAGATCAGCGGGCTGGCCCGCACTCTCTACATAGTTCTTGCGATCGTTGCCGGGTTCGTCGCCATGGGCGCGATGCCGGTTGCGTTGATCCTTGTTGCGCTCGGCCTGGTTGCGGGCATTTCCTTGCCGAAAGAAAGAATGGTCCTTGCGGCAGCGACGATCCTCGCCTTGCCGACGATCGGCGCCGCGCTCGAGAAAATACCTGCGATCGGGACGCAACTGAACTCGGTGATGATGAACCTGCAGCTCGGAATGGCCGGCGCCTTCGCAATGGCGATGGTGCTGATCCTCTACGAGCTGGCGATGGAAGGAGTGACGGGCCTCACCGGTCCGGTCGCCGAACGGCGCACTGCCGCCGCTTGATTGCTGAGCGATTCGGTTGTCGGGCTCCGCCGCATCCCGCGGCGGGGCCTTTTTCTATGCCGATGGACCGTCAACGAGCATTGCTCGCAAGGTGCCGAAGGGCGCGTCGGCCCCGCGAGCGTCAGCTCAGTGCGGCCTTCACCAGCGCGCTTGCTCGGGCGGGTTCGATCGCGGTGCCGAGCCGTTCCTTCACCACGCCCATGACACGGCCCATGTCCTTCATCGAGCTGGCGCCGGTCTCGGCGATGATCTCACGGATCTTCGCTTCAGCTTCGGAGTCGCTGAGCTGTGCCGGAAGGAAGCGCTCGATGACGGCGATCTCGGCTTCTTCAGCGGCGGCTCGGTCCTCGCGGCCGCCCTTTCGATAGAGGTCGGCGCTTTCCCGGCGCTGCTTGATCATCTTTTGCAAGACTTCGGTGACGAGGGCGTCGTCATCCTTGGGTGCGGCGCCGGTGCGGGCTTCGATGTCGCGGTTCTTGATTGCCGCGGAAGCGAGCCGGAGTGTCGCCGTCGTTTCCTTGTCGCCGCCCTTCATTGCGGCGATCGTTGCAGCCTTGATGTCGTCGCGGATCATGCGCTTGCCCTAGCGCCCGATTTTTCCGCTGACCAGCGTTGACCGGGGGGCGCAAAGCGCATAGCGGCAACGCCTTAGCGACATCGCTGGCAAACCCCTGACGGAAGGCTCCCCCCGCCCATGGCCGACGTACGACCTCTGCACGCGCCTCAACCCGAGGGCGCGACCGGAGTCGTCGTATTCGCGGACGGGCGGACCGCGTGGGGCCAAGGCTTCGGAGCCGAGGGAGAAGCGGTCGGCGAGCTGTGCTTCAATACGGCGATGACAGGCTATCAGGAGGTGATGACCGATCCTTCGTACGCGAAGCAGGTCATTGCCTTCACCTTCCCACACATCGGCAATGTCGGCGCCAATGACGAAGACGTCGAGGCGGGCGAGGCGCATGCGCTCGGCTGCCTGGTGCGCGAATTGGTCACCGAGCCAAGCAATTATCGAGCGAACGAGGGATTCGCCGACTGGATGCGCAAGTGGGGCCGGATCGGGATCGCGGGCTTGGATACCCGGGCGCTGACCAAGCTTGTGCGCGAGCAGGGCCCTCCGAACATCGCAATCGCGCATCGGGCGGACGGCAAGTTCGATCTCGACAAGCTGCAACGCATGGCTGCTGAATGGCCCGGGCTCGAAGGAATGGACCTCGCCAAGGATGTCAGCCGGCTGCAGGTCGAGCGCTGGAGCGGCGGCAAATGGGCGTGGGGGCAGGGGTATGAACTCGGCGGCGACGATCAGTCTCGCCCGCACATTGTCGCTGTCGATTATGGCAACAAACGCAATATCTTCCGCAACCTTGTTGAGGCCGGAGCTCGGGTTACCGTGGTCCCTGCGACGGCAACATTCGAAGAGATCATGGCGCACGACCCGGACGGCTTCTTCCTGTCGAACGGCCCCGGTGATCCGGCAGCGACGGGCGAATATGCGGTGCCGGTGATCCGGCAAATGCTGGAGACTAAGAAGCCGCTGTTCGGGATCTGTCTCGGCCACCAGATGCTCGCTCTCGCGGTCGGCGGGAAGACGAGCAAGATGTTCCAGGGACACCGGGGCGCCAACCATCCGGTGAAGCGGCTGTCCGACGGGCGGGTCGAGATCACCAGCATGAATCACGGCTTT
>DASQYQ010000185.1:0-3675 GCA_035639115.1 Sphingomicrobium sp.
GTCGACTGGAGCGATTGGAGCGCAAGCGAGGCGGCCATGAGGATGAACCCCCCCACGACATCGGGTCTAACACTCATGGCCGCCTCGCTTGCGCTCCAATCGCTCCAGTCGACCTCGTTCCATGAAGGCGCGCACGGTTGGGTCATCGCAGGTATCGCGCAACGCTCGCGGTGAGCCGCGCGCGATGGCCGTTCCAGCTGCCTCATCCAGGAAGATACCGTCATCGCAGATTGCAAACAGGCTCGCCAGGTCATGACTCACGATGACGACGGTGGCATTGAGACCCTGACTCAACTCGAGAAGCAACGCATCGAGACGGTCGGATGTAACCGGATCGAGTCCCGCGGACGGCTCGTCGAAGAGGAGGATTTCAGGATCGAGGGCGATGGCTCGTGCGAGCCCGGCGCGTTTACACATGCCTCCCGAAAGCTCGGCTGGCATTTTCCCGGCGGCGTCTGCGAGTCCCACTAATGACAGCTTCAGTTGGACCAGAGCGGCGATTGCATCGGCAGACAGGCCTGTGAACATTTGCAGCGGCAGCGCCACATTCTCGGCCACCGACATCGAGCTCCACAGCGCCCCGCTCTGGAAGAGCACCCCGAAGCGGCGGCCGATTTCGGCTCTGCGCGCGTCCGTTGCCGCCCAGTAATCCTCACCGTCCACGAGAATTGTCCCGGCAGCAGGGTGCAACAGACCCATGATCGCTCTTAGCACAGTGCTCTTGCCGCAGCCACTGCCACCCATGATCGCGAAAATCGAGCCTCGATGAACCGCAAAACTCAGATGCCTTTGGATCACGCGCGCGCCATAGCCGACCGTGAGATTGCGCACTTCGAGCCGTATGTCGGCACTGCCTAGCCGCGCCATGCTGTCAGATCCCGAGCGCATGGGTGCAGACGGCAAATACGGCATCAATGGCTATTATCCCGACGATTCCAACCACCACTGCGGCTGTTGCTGCGTGGCCCACATCGGCGGCACTGCGTCCTGCTCTCAATCCGATATAACAGCCTGTCAGTGCCACCAGAATGCCGAATGCAATGCTCTTGATGAAGCCGATTTCCAGTTCCGTCTGGTGCATAGCACGCCGCAGTTCTTCGACGAAACCTGCCGCCGTGATGTTCAGCGTCGTCATACTTACGAGGAACCCCCCCAAGAGCCCGACAGCACAGCCATACAAGTATAGCAACGGCATCATGGTTACGAGCGCCGCGATCCGCGGCAGCACGAGGAAATCAAACACAGGGATTCCGAACGCGTTCAGGGCATCGATTTCCTCGTTACCTTGCATGGTGGCGAGGTGCGCCGCGTAGGCGCTCCCGGTGCGACCCGCCATCACAATGGCGGTCACTATCGCTGCCAATTCGCGTGCCGTAGCGATGCCGACAAGGTCCGCGACATAGATGCCCGCGCCGAACCGCTGCAACTCCACCGCGCCCACGAAGGCGATGATTGCGCCGACCAGTCCGTTGACAATCGCGACGATGCCAAGCGCCCCGGCTCCGCCTTCGCGCACGAGTTCCAGTACGTCGACGGCGCGGGTGCGGGTTCGATGTGCGAAGGCCGCTGCGCCGCGCAGTGCGGTTTCCCCCATGAACGCCGCAACCGCCACCGTTAGGGGCCACGATGCCAAGCAGCGCTTGCCTATTCGCGTCAGTAGAGAACGACGAGGCACTTCGGTGTCGGGGGCCCGGGACGCCCCCCCCGCGGAGGCCAGTGCCAGCAGACGCTGCGCGGCATCCGGAAGACTGGAAGTATCGAGCTGAACGGCGGGTTGCGTGCGGTTTGCGGCGGCTGAGTCGCGGAGCATCTTCAGAAAAACGATGAGAGCGCTATCCCACCGGCCCAGCTCACTGGCCTCCACTCGGAGCGTCGCGCCGTCGGCTTCAGCGAGAATGCGCCGTACTTCCGCGGAGCTGCGCACGCCGGAGTCGCAGGCGATCCAGTCGCCCGTTAGCTGCAGCTCCGCTGCCTCTCCCTGCCGTTCCAGCCGCCATCCGGGCGGCGGTGAGCTGGAGGAACTCATGGTGACGAGTCAGGATCCCTGCGGCGCTCTCGGTTGACTTTCCGGCCTATGGCGAGGCCGCGAGCCAGCTTCCTGAGCCGGTACACCCTCCGATCGTGGCAATGGCACGACACCATTCCTCCAGCAACACTCCTGTTTGGTTCGCTCGAGTAAGGGTCGGTCAGGACCCCATTCCCAGGAAAGAAAGGCCGGTTTTCACGATACCCTCCCCGAATCATTAAATGACACCAGCGCTTCCGGCCGCGCAGTCCGTGATTTCCCTATCCGAGGACCGGCCGCTTGCTCGCGCCTGCCAGCCTGGCCCTTGATCACCTCGCGGAACGCGATTTCGGCGATCCCGAAGGCTGCCGGCAGCGGTCGAGCATATGTGCCCGGCAACCGACCCCGGTGCACGCTTAACAGCCGTAACGCCAGAAGGCCGTAACGGCAGCAGGGCCGGTAACCGCAGCTCACACGTGGTCGCTACTTTATCGCTTGTCGCGGTTACCGTGCCCCCGTATCTTGCACCGGCATCGCGGCCTCCCGGAGCACCTAAGCGAGCAGGACACCCAAGGCGGCAGCCTCCCCGAGGCGCCTCCGATTCGCTTTCGCGGTCGACCGCTGCGCCTGCGTGAATTGCGCGGCGTGTCGCCGCGCGCTGGATGGCGGCACGCGCCTCGGCTGCGGCCTGACCTGTCGCCGCGTTGTCGGCTTGCATTGACTTCTCGGTCGACGCCTCCGCCTTGCTCAGTGCTTCCCGAGCCGCCGCCGCTGACTGCTCGGCGGCGCGCTGCATGCGTTGGGCGGATGCACGGGCGCTTGGATCTGCGCGGTCGCGCGCCGCGGTGAACCGGAGTGCGCGGAGTTGCACGTTTCGCCGGCTTGCTCCGGCTTGCGATGAGCAGGTGTGGTGAACTTCGAGTTCGCAACCCGGCATCCGCGCCGTCGCGAGGCAGTTCGGGGAAAAGCGAACGAGCTAGTGGCCTGTAACAACTGAATCTGGACTGATGTGTCGACTCGGATCGGCGTACTTCCACTTCACGGTTCGCGGTGTCTTGTTGTATAGACGGATGTAGCGCATGAGTTTCCTCTTCAGATCCGTGACTGAGGTGACCACCCCGCGAGCGATGACAGCGCGCTCTATCTTGCCGAACGACAGTTCGATCTGGTTGAGCCAGGAGGAGTAGGTCGGAGTGAAGTGCAAGTGAACGTTTCGGTGCGCCCCGAGGAAGGTCTCGACCTGCTCGGTCTTGTGGGTCGAGAGGTTGTCGGCGATGACGTGGATCTCTTTGCCGCGCGGCTGGTTGACGACGATGTCGGTGAGGAACGCCACGAACTCCGCCGAGGTGTGCCGCGCTGCGGTCTTGCCCAGTACTTCACCGGTCTTGGTGTTGAAGGCGGCGTACAGCGACAAGGTCCCGTGGCGGAAGTACTCAAAGCCATGCCGCTCCAGGCGCCCCGGCGAGAGCGGCAACACCGGATCCTTGCGATCGAGTGCTTGAATGTGCGTCTTTTCATCCACGCAGAAGATCGCTGCGTGTGCCGGTGCGTTGAGGTACAGGCCGATAATGTCGGCGGCCTTCTTCTGAAAGTCCGGATCGTTGGACGCCATGTAGCGCTCGATCCGATGCGGCTTAAGCCCGTGCCTGCGCCACACCCGTGCCACCATC
>DASQYQ010000186.1:0-6960 GCA_035639115.1 Sphingomicrobium sp.
GTTCGTGTACGGGCCTGCAAGAGCGCACTTGGCGAACGTGCCGTTGCGCGTGTTGGCATCGATCACATTGTCGTAGCTTGCATTGTCGAACAGGCCGTTGGCGGGCCGGATGTTCGCGACCAGCGTCCCGCCGAGGTTCGCGGTGTCGGCGAAGATCTGCGGATAGGTCCCCGGAGCAGCTGCGCCGCCGGCTGCCGCCGGAAGGTCGAGCGTCAGCGTTCCGTCCGCACCGACCGTCAGCGTGTTGACGAAGGCGTAGCTCGGACCGTCGACGGCATCGTTGAGGAGATGCAGGTTGCCGCCACCGTTCACCGTCAGCGTCCCCACCCCGCACGAACTGAGCGTCGGGTCGCCACCGGCGATCGCCGCTGCATCGTAGCAGCCGGCATTGATCACGCCGTTGAAGTTGGTCTCACCCGTCGTGACGTTGATCGCATCGCCGTCCTGGACGTTGATGTCGCCGGTAACGTTACCGCCGAGCAGGTTGATCACGGTCGGGTTCGGCGCCTCAGTGACGTCGATCGCGGTTGCCCGGTGAAACGTCGTTCCGCCATCGGTCGAGTAGCGAGCGATAATGTCGCCCGAGTTGTTGATGGTGGTGACATCCGTCGCTGCCGGCGCAACGGTACCGTTCTCCATCACCCGAATGCCGTAGGCGTTGGCCGGGTCACCCTTCGAAGTGACCGCCTCCACGTTGATCGTCCCCGAGTTGCTGATCGTCATGTTGTTGACGCCGCCATTGACGCCGATGCCCGTCGCCGACGCGGCGCTTAGGGTGTGCGTGACCGTGATGTTGGTCACTCCCCCGCCGGATGTCGGAACCGTGAAGGCGGACGTGAACATCCCGTCGCCGTGCGCCTTTGCGAAAACGTTCAGAGTCCCGGCGTTCGTAATCGTGCCGGCAACCGCATTTGCGGTGCCGCCCCACGCGGCGGCGTTCTGGACCAGAATGCCCTGCGCATGCGCGAAACCGCTGCCCGGGGCTATTGCACTCGCGGCGACGTTCATGACACCGCTATTCACGACAGCAACGTTCTGCGTTCCGGCATAGTGATTGACCACGAGCCCATTGGCCCTTGCCATTGCGGCGCCCGTTGCTCCCACGGCGGTTGCAGCAGCGCCGACGTTGACCTTTCCGCTGTTCACGAATGACTGGGTGTTCGAGCCCGACGAGAAGTTGAGCTGGGACACACCTGTCGCGATCGCATTGGCCAATGCAAAGCCAGCAGCAACGGCTCCGTGGGCGGTATCTGCAGACGGAGCGCTCGCCACGGCGTGCGCACCGACGTTCAGCGTTCCGCTGTTGGTGATCGATTGAAGGCTGTTATGCGCCCAGCCCGACTGTAGGACGCCCATGGCCTGGGCGTTTGCATTCGCCATTCCAGCGACGCTTGACCCGGTTCCGCCCGCCGGCACCAATGTTCCAGTCGCAACGGCGTTGGCGTTGGCGAGAGCGGTGTACGTCCCCGCATTGGTGATTGCCTGGTCAGCCGCCAGCGCCGATGCGAACTGCTCGATGCCGTCGACCGCAAAAGCATTCGCAGCAGCCATGGTCGCGCCGACCGCCTTGGCGCTGGCCGCGACTGAGAGCACACCGCTGTTCAGCGCAACCTGGTGAACTGACGACGCAAACGCTTCCTGGTGAAGCGCGTCACGCGCCAGGCCGACTGCGTTCGCGCGTCCGCCGGTGGCGGTGGCGTTTGCTGCGACGGCGAGGGTTCCGCTGTTGATAGCATTCTCGCTTCCCGTGGCGCCGATCAGTATCTGGTTCACCGCGAACTGAGCGAATGCCATCGCGCCGGCAGAGCTGCCGCCATCGGCAACCGCATGGGCCGCTAGCGTGAAGGACCCGCTGTTGGTGACGTTCTGCACGACCTTCGCCGCCGTACCGCCCTGGAAGATCCCGTCGTTGGCGCTGGCAAATGCATGCGCAAGCGTCGCAGCCGCACTCCCGCTCGCGACGACCTGGTAGGTTCCACTGTTCACGAACGTCTGGGCTGCGGACGATCCCGCCGCCTGCTGGAGGATGCCTCGTATCGATGCAGCTGCAAGCGCCGTCTCGCCGTCCGCCCGAGCGATCGAACCGAGATCGATGATAGCGCTGTTCGCCAAACTATTAAGCGCGGTGGCAGCGCTTGCGTGCTGCTCAATCGCGTGTCCAGTGCCGTTCATGCCGGCAGATGCGCGCGCGAAGCCCTGCGATGCGGTCGCAGCTGCGCTGGCGATCATCCCGATAGTTCCATCATTGGCGAGTGACGCCGAAGCAACACCGCCGGACATGTTCCTCGCTTGCTGGTAGATCAGTGTGCCGTGTGCCTGGGCGTTGGCCGCCAAGGGGCCGTTCGCAGACGCGCCGATCGCGACAGACATCGTCCCACTGTTGACGATGCTCGCGTTGGTCGCGGCCTGGGCCAGTGCGAAGACGTCCGCGATGGCCGTCGCGGTAGGCATGTCGACGCCACCACCTCCGCCTGGGGGAATGATTAGAGCAAGGTGTGACGAACCGGACGAGGATTGAACCACGTGCGTACCGGCGGTCGCCTTGGCGATCGCCGTGACGTCGAACTCACCGCTGTTCGTGAATAGCGCGGATGCTGCAGCAGCCGCTGCACCCGACGTGGCGAATGCGTTCTGGCCGACGCCGTTGACGATTGCATATGCAGAGGCGTCACCCGTCCCGGTCGCCTGGGCGGCGCCGGAAATGACGAGCGTGCCGCTGTTGGTGAGGCCGGCCATCGCATTACCGCCCATTCCGATGGCTGTCTGGGCGATCGCTCCTCCGACGGACGCCACGGCGGTTGCTCCGCCTCCAGTGGCGTGCGCGACGGCGGTTGCGGCCATCGCGAGGGTGCCGTCATTTTCGACAATTGCGGAGGCAGGTCCGCCGCTGGACCGGGAGAGCTGGCGAATCCCGCTGATCAGATTCGCGGCTGCTACTGCCCCGCTGCCGCTCGCCACTGCATCGGCACCAAGGGCCAACGAGCCGCTGTTCGACAGGCCAACCGAAGCCGCGCTTCCGATCGCCTGCTGGTCGATCGCCCCCTCGACGCCGACGAAGGTGACCTCACCGAGATGTGCCACCGCGACCGCGGTTCCGGCTGCGCCGCCGTCAATCGTTTGCGCGACTGCATGCGCGCTCGCGTTGAAGGCCATGGTGCCGGCGTTCGAAGCGTGGACGGTTGCGGACGACGTCGCAAAGGCGCGTTGGCCGAGCCCGATCACGACGCTCGCTCCAGCGAAAGCGCCGCCGGCTGTGGCAACAGCCGAGCCATCGGCCGAAACTTCGATCAAGCCGTCGTTCATAAGCGCAGCGCTTGCATCACCAGCGGCGATCGCCAGCTGGTCAATGCCAACGCCGACAAAACCGTTGCCTTGAGCGGCGGCTCCGCTGGCGAAGCCCCCTGCCCTGATTTGGATCGTGCCTTCATTAGCCATGGACGCGCGAGCATTGCCGACAAGCGTGGTCCCACTCGCTCCGCTTCCGATCGCGAGCGTTTGGCCGTTCACGAACTGCGCGATTCCGGTAGAGATATCCGCGATCGCCTGCGCCAGATTGTTATTAGCGATTGCTTGGCCCTGAGCGCCAATGGTGATTGAACCCGCATTATCCAGCTCGGCAGACGCAGTACCAGCAGACATCGCCGTCTGGTGAACGCCGCCCAGAACAAGTGCATCCGCGAAAGCCGCCCCGACATCCGTAGCCTTCGCATTCGCGATCGCGCCGATCGTGAGCGTTCCGCTATTGTTGATGTTGGCGCTCGCAAGCCCGGTGCTGCCCATCGCCGCCTGGATGATGTTCGCTTCGGCCCATGCGCGCGCGGACGCCTGGCCGACACCTGTCGAGGTCGCGCTGGCAATCGCAGCAATCGACAGAGTCCCCTCGTTGTCGAGCGTTACGCTTCCATCTCCGCGCGGGGTGAACTCGGACTGGACGATCGCGCCGCCCACCAAAGCGAACGCCCGCGGTCCGGCCGACAGCATCGTCCCCCCGGCGAGCGTCGTTTCGAAGCCCGGACCGGACGCGTGCGCGGTCGCGCCGAGTGAAATGGCGCCGGTGTTCACCAGCGAGGCAGTCCCATTCTGCTGACCGCCTGCGCTCTGCACGATGCCGCCCGATAGGACCGCGGTTGCACTCGCTCCCGCGGCAATTCTGTAGATGAAGCCGGAGGATGTCACGGTTGCTGAACCGCCGGCCCCCTTCGCATTCGCAACGGCGTGCATATCGAGCGTGCCGCTGTTCGTTATCGAGGCGAGCACATCCGATCCGCGTGCGGTTTGTTCGAGGCCCCGCGCTACGACGGCAAGTGCATGCGCTGGGCCGGTCGCGCTAGCCGCTGCCGACGCATCGATGTTCAGCAGGCCGTCATTGCTGATGTTCGCGGCACCGTCGCCTCCGCGCACGTCCACGACCTGCTCGACTCCGGTCAGGACAATGGCCGACGCGGTCGCAGACCCAGCGCCTGTCGCAACTGCACGCGCTGAAATCCTGGCAGCACCTTCGTTCGTCATGTTCACGACGGCATCCGCGGAGGTCGCGGTACCGCTCTGGAAGATCTGTCCGTTGGCCGGATTGTCGACAACTGCCGACACCAGTCCGATGCCGCTTGCATCAACGCCGAAGTCGCAATCGTCCGCGATCCCGCAAATCAGGAGCGTGTCGTCGACGGGATTTGTCGTGTCGACGTGGGAAATACCGTGGGACACCGTCGTCGCCGCTTCAACCGGCGTCGCAACGCCGAGCACAGACAAAGATACGCCAGCCATCAGCGCAACGCGCTGGTGCACATTTTTCATCAATGAAACCCCTGTAGAATTCGCCGCGGACGCGGCATTCGTGACGGGTCAGGAAGACCCGGGGGCGCCCGTTAATGACGGCTACGAAACGGGCAAGCGTCAATCGCGATTAAGCAAAGGAATTTCCCGCAAGGACCGTATTACTGTTGCGAAACGGCATCACTGTTAGCGTTATCATCAATCGAACTGTCGGGCACCCGACGGAGCGCGAGTGGGGGCCTGCGCGCTTCTATCCCCGGCCGGATGTCGCCTCCGCGACCCTTCTGCAATGTTCAAGATCGCTTCCAGGTGCGAGGGTGTCTGCCCCTACCCCCGAAGGGGAAATCTTCGACATTTCAGCGCTGTTACCAGAGCCGCTATCCCAGCTACTGGGCCTCCAGAGCCGCTGGTCAGAACTTAGCGGTTCGCGTCGCCGCTAGTGGCAGCTTTGGGCCGTAAGCGGACCGTCCGCTTCTGGCAGCTTTCGATCCAAGCTGACATTCGACGAGCCGCTCCCGTCTCTAGCGAGGACGCCGCGGTTCCCCTTTTTGCTTGGTCTTTGTGTGGCGTGGCTTCCTTCGCTTTGTGACCGACTTCTCGTGCGCACGCTCGGGACGATAGCTCGACGCAGGTTCGCGGGGTTCCGCGAGTTCGATGACAAGACCCTGATCCTCGGGTGCAATGGTCGCGCGCCGTAGGGCCTTCATAAAACCCGCCGTCGCCCGCCCGCTTACCTGAAAAAAGCTCTCGTTTGCGGCGATGCGGATGGCGCCGATCTCCGTGCTAGTGACGTGGCCGTATCGACAGATCAGCGGAAGCAACCAGCGTGGATCGGCATTGTGACGGCGGCCGGCGTTGAGGCGAAACCAGCTCGCGCCTTCAAACCCCGCTCGGGGCGCACCGTCCTCACGATCGTTCTTCCGGGCAGGACCAATGATGTCTTCCGGGGCGGGCATTTTCGTGCGCAGAGATCTGATTAGAGCCGCCACGATGGCTTCTGGTGCAAGCTGGTCCATGACCTGCTTCACTAGCTCCTCATCCTCGTCCTCAAGTTCCACCGGCGCCGTCAACTCCACGAGCAACCGCTCCCGGTCCTTGGTCCGGATTTCCGCTGCGGTCGGGGCCGAAATCCATTCTGCATCGATGCGAGCCCCGCGAAGCAGCCCTTCGATCCGCCGACGGCGCTGAAAAGGAACGATCAGCACTGCGGTGTCTTTGCGACCAGCGCGTCCGGTCCGTCCCGACCGGTGCTGAAGAACTTCGGCATCGCGCGGCAGCTCCACGTGCACCACGAGCGACACGGAAGGCAGATCGATTCCTCGGGCTGCGACGTCGGTCGCAACGCAAACGCGCGCACGCTGATCTCGCAGCGCTTGAAGCGCCTGATTACGCTCGTTCTGGCTGTGCTCGCCTGACAATGCCACGGCGTCGAAGCCGCGCTCGGTGAGGCTCGAGTGCAATCGCCTAACCGCGTCGCGGGTCGCGCAAAACAGGATCGCAGTCTCGGCCTCGTGGAAGCGGAGCAGGTTGACGACGGCATGCTCGATGTCGGTCGGGGATACGGCCACCGCTCGATAGGCAATATCTTGATGGCCAACATCCTGACCCAGCGTTTCGATGCGAAGCGCATCGTTCTGGTAGCGCTTGGCGAGGGCGACAATCGGCCGAGGCATGGTCGCGGAAAAGAGTAAGGTCCGGCGGGTCGAAGGCGTAGCGTCGAGGATCTCCTCGAGCTCTTCGCGAAAGCCCATGTCCAGCATCTCGTCGGCCTCGTCCAGCACGACCGCACGCAGGGCCGACAAGTCGAGCGCTCCGCGTTCAAGATGATCGCGCAAGCGGCCGGGCGTCCCGACGACGATATGCGCGCCCTGCGAAAGCGCGCGCCGCTCCTTGATCGGGTCCATCCCGCCGACGCAAGTGACAACACGGACGCCGGTCTCGGCGTAGAGCCACTGCAGTTCTTTGCTCACCTGGATGGCCAACTCGCGAGTGGGCGCGATGACGAGCGCCAAGGGAGCCCTGCTTTCCCACAGGAATTCGCCCGTCAGAAGCTCGGAAGCGATTGCGAGCCCGAAGGCGATCGTCTTGCCCGATCCAGTTTTGGCCGAGACGATCAGATCCCGCCCATTCGCCTCCTCTGCGATGACCGCGGACTGGACGTCGGTAAGCTCGTTGTATCCGCGGGCG
>DASQYQ010000187.1:0-2148 GCA_035639115.1 Sphingomicrobium sp.
GCCCCGGACAAGCTCAGGGTGCCCGCTCTTCGGTAAGCGTCATTCGCCATCGACCCTTGGCCCACGCATAACGCTGCTCGTCGAGCGGCGCGAAGCCCCCGTCCTTCCATGCGTTCACGGTGATCGTCACTGATGCCTCGCCGACGTCAATCGTGTTGAAGCTCTGCTCCTGCTCGCGGAGTCGGGTCGAGGTGGCGGTCCCGGCCTGGACCACAAGTGCGCCGCCAGCGCGGGTGACGAGATCGCTCGCGCTGTGGGTCGAAGCGTGATGATTGTGGCCCGCGAGCAGCATATCGACGCCAGCATCCTCAATCGCATCGAGCGCGAGTTCCTGCCTGCCGATTGCCCGCTCCTTTGCGCCGGCGACCTCGAGCGCGAACAGCGGATGGTGCGTCACAAGAACCCGGAATGAGTCGCTCGGCGTCCGCAAAAAAGTGTCGCGGATGAACGTCACCTGGTCTTGGTTGATCCGCCCATCCTTGAAAGTGAGTGACCGCGCCGTGTTGATCCCTAACACCGCGATTCCGGGCAGCTCTACGAACGGGCACAAATTCTCGTCGATGAAGCGCCGGTAGCGCGCCAGCGGCGAAAGGAACCGCCGGAGCACGTCGTAAAGGGGGACGTCGTGATTGCCCGGAACGCCCAGCACCTCATGTCCGGACCGCTGAAGCCGTCCGAGGAACTGGCAGGCCTCCTTGAACTGCTCGGTCTTCGCGCGCTGCGTGAAATCGCCGCTGACCACGACGAGGTCAGGCTTCAGCTCGTCGACGCGTTCTTCGACCGCCTCCACGAGGCGTTCGTCATGCGCGCCGAAATGCAGGTCAGAAAGATGTACAAGCCGAGGCATGGCGATTGAACGCCGCTCTCGCGACGCGGTTCAGTAGTTCAGCAAAAGCAGCAGCTTGACGTCCATTCCGAACCCCTCGGCGCGCTTTTGCTCGATGAAGTTCGGGACTTCGCTGCGCGGGACGAGATGAACCTTGATGTCCTCATTCTCGTCGCCGCCGCCCTCGCCGACCTTGCGAACTCCGTGCGCGCGCACGAGCGTGAAGCCTTCCGACAACATTCCGGGCGAAGCGAAGAATTCTCCGAGGCGCTCCACCCGCTCCGCGGTGAAACCCGTCTCTTCCTCGAGCTCCTTGATTGCGGTGCTTTCGATGGTGGCGTCGGGATCCTGATCTCCGACCAGCCCGGCCGGAAGCTCGACGCAGCGGCAGTCGGGTGGAACGCGCGGCTGATCGATGAGGATGACCTTTCCTTCGAACTCGGCGAGGATGACGACCGCGCTGATATTATTGGTCCGGCTCGCATATTCCCATTTGCCGCGCTTCATAGCGCGCACATATTGGCCCGCCCACATCACTTCGGGCGGCGGCAGATCGTCCAAATTCATAGCTCGATCAGCTTGTCCGGTATCTCGTTGGCGTCGCCGGCCAAACGCGGGAAGTGCTCGGAAAGCACCGCGCCGACGCGCTCGACCGCCGCGCAAATGCCGTCGCCAACCCGTCCGTCGCGAACGTCGGCGAGCAGCGCGGTCATCGCCTCGCCCCAAGTATGCTCGTCAGTGATCTTGTGGATTGCTTCGTCGGCAACGATTTCCGCCCGTCGTTCCGCAAGCGAGAGGTAGATCAGGACTCCGGTCTTGTGCGCCGTTCTACCAGCCGCGGCCGCCTGGAAGATGGCGATGGCGCGCCGTCGCACGCGCCGGTGCTTGGTCACAGCAGGAGTCAGGAACAGCCTGAGGGGCATCCATTTGAGGACGAGCAGGGCGACGGTGAACTTCAGCGCCGCGAAAACCATCAGCAGCGTCAGCAATTGGCTGAGCGTCGGATCGGGACTCCAGCCGCCGAACAGGAAGTTATACCACCAGACCAGCGCCGTCGGCCGCCAAGCCGCCCAAGCCAGCACGGCGAATAGCGGCACCAGCGCCCAATGAAGCGCGACATCATGATAGGCGTCGCTGATCGCAGTCTCGACGGCAACGATCTCACCAGCGGTCGATTCTTCCGCCTTGGCGATTGCCGCAGCAACCTTGGCTCGATCCTCGTCGGTGACTCGGATCACCAGCTGCCCCCGGCGCCACCGCCGCCGAACGAACCGCCGCCGAAGCCGCCGAAGCTTCCGCCGCCACCCCAGCCGCTTCCGCCG
>DASQYQ010000188.1:0-4315 GCA_035639115.1 Sphingomicrobium sp.
CCTGACCTTCGAGGACGGATCGATGCTCGGCCCCTTCACTCTCACCGAAGGGATGCATCCCCAGCTGACCCACTGCAGCTGATCAGCGCGCCTGCCATGCCTGAACCGAGTCGTTCGGGGCAAGGAACATCCAGACATTCAGAGTGAGATTGTCCCGGATCACCAGCAGCGGGACGAGCTCGAAGATGATGACGAGCACGACTGATCCCCACGGCGGAAGTCGCCGCGCCAGGAAGAAGCCGGCGCACATCAGGAGGATGTCGGAAAGGGAATTGATGACGCTGTCGCCGCTGTAGCCGCGCGCCGCCGTTGTCGCTCGGTAGCGGTCGATCACGAACGGCGTGTTCTCAAAAACCTCCCACGCGGCTTCGACTGCCAAGGCAATTAGAAACCGCCACTCGAGGCGCAGGCGCCGAGCGACCAGCCACAGCAATGCATAGAAGAGGAAGCCATGGACGACATGGCTGAAGCTGTACCAGTCGGTCAGCATCTGGCTCGTCTTGGAGCTGTCCCTTTCACCGACCCACAAGTCGATCGTGCCGCACGTGCAAATCGGATGCCTGCCCATGGCGAGCTCGACCGCAGCCGCAACTGCGATGATGAGCAAGGCCGCTGCAGCAGTTCGCCGACTGGTCATCCGAACCGCAGGCTTAGAGAGAGCAATCCGGCTTGCAAAGAACTGCCGTTCATCGGAGACAGGCGCCGATGCTTCGAACCTATGGCCCCAACTGCGAGGGAGAGATGATCGACCCCCGAACGCAGCGCATCCCCGACGATGCGGCGTGGATCGATCTCGAGGAGCCGACCAAGGAGGAAGAAAAGCTCGTCGAGCTTTGCATCAAGGTCAATGTCCCGACCGAAGCGGAAATGGCGGAAATCGAGCCGTCGAGCCGCCTCTACGAGAAGAATGGCGCTCTCTATATGACGGTGAGCGCCCTGCGCGGCGTCGAAGAGCATCTGCCGAGCACGACTCCGATCGGATTTGTCCTCGCCGGCAATCGCCTCGTCACGATCCGCTATGCCACTCCAAAGCCAATTCGAACGTTCGAGAATCACGCCCGCCGCGACCGCGAGATCGTCAAGGATGGCCCGACTGCGCTCATCCGCCTTCTCGACGCGATCATCGACCGGCTCGCGGACGAAATCGAAAATGTCAGTGAGACCATGGAAGGACTGTCGCAGGAGATCTTCCAGAGCAACCAGCAGGAACGCCGGATTCCGGTCGAAAGGCTGAGAGCGCTCCTCACGAGCATCGGCAGAGTCCAGACCCTGCTCACGAAGATCCGCTATTCGGCCGTATCGACGCTTCGCATGTTGAGCTTCCTCGCGGGCTCAAACCGGGTTCACGCAAAGGACCAGACGGACCTTCGGCATCACCTCAACAGCCTGACGACCGACCTCACTGCACTCAGCGAGCATGCGAGCTACCTCGTTGATAGCCTGACTTTCCTCCTCGATGCTTCGCTTGGATTGATCAGCATCGAGCAAAATGCGGCGATGAAGCTATTCTCGTGGGCAGCCATCATCTTCGTGCCGCCCACTCTGATCGCGGGCATTTACGGCATGAACTTCCACGACTTCCCCGAACTCAGCTGGCGCTTGGGTTACCCGATGGCGCTCGCACTGATGCTGGTGACAGCAATCGGCCCTTATCTATACTTCAAGAAGAGAGGCTGGATTTAGGCGAGCTCGCCTGCCGATACTTCGACAATCAGAACTTCGGCATCGGCTGCTTCACGACGCCGGGCAAGCGCGGAATAGGCAAGCGCAAGTTCACCCGCCACGGCAGCTTCCTCCGCGCGGCTCTTGGCCGTCGCAACCGCTCGCGCTTCCTCTGCGCGCTTCCGGAAATAGTCGCTGTCTCGAGTCATGGACCCAACTTAGTGTTGGCCCGTAACAAATTCGAGACTGGGGCCAGCAACCTGCCGCGATCGCGGTTCCGCCTGCCGCATCGGAGTGACCCAGAATTCACGGATTTGCGGGCGTTCGAAGGGGTTGCTAAGCGCCGCGGCGTCCCCAACTTGAACGACGCCCCGGAAAGACCGCGATGATTCCCACTGGCCAGGATAGCCTCCACACCCGCTCGACCATCGGGGTCGAGGGGAAGACTTACGCTTATTACTCGCTGACCAAGGCCGGCGAGACTCTCGGCGACGTCTCGCGACTCCCATTCTCGATGAAGGTCCTGCTTGAGAATCTGCTGCGCTTCGAAGACGGGGAGACGGTCACCCGCGACGATCTCCAGGCGATGGTCGACTGGCTGAAGGAACGCCGGATCAACCGCGAGATCCAGTATCGCCCGGCGCGCGTCCTGATGCACGATTTCACCGGGGTGCCGGCGGTGGTCGACCTCGCCGCCATGCGCGACGCAATGGCCCAGCTCGGCGGCGATGCGCAGAAGATCAATCCGCTGGTGCCCGTGCATCTCATCATCGACCACAGCGTGATGGTCGACGAGTTCGGCACCCCCCGCGCGTTCGAGAAGAACGTCGAGTTCGAATATGAGCGCAACTCCGAGCGCTACCAGTTCCTGAAATGGGGCAGCCAGGCGTTCGACAATTTCAAGGTCGTGCCGCCCGGGACCGGCATTTGCCACCAGGTGAACCTCGAGCATATCGCCCAGTGCGTCTGGACCGACGAGGACGCCAATGGCGAGACGCTCGCCTATCCCGATACTCTGGTCGGTACCGACAGCCATACGACGATGGTCAACGGCCTCGGAGTGCTCGGCTGGGGCGTCGGCGGGATCGAGGCCGAGGCGGCGATGTTGGGCCAGCCGGTCAGCATGCTGATTCCCGAAGTGGTCGGGTTCCGCCTTTCCGGTCAGCTCCGCGAGGGAATCACGGCGACGGACCTCGTCCTGACCGTCACTCAGATGCTTCGCCAGAAGGGCGTCGTGGGCCGCTTCGTCGAATTCTACGGCCCAGGTCTCGACAAGCTTCCGCTCGCCGACCGCGCGACGATCGCCAATATGGCGCCGGAATATGGCGCGACCTGCGGCTTCTTCCCGATCGACGAGCGAACGATCGATTATCTGAAGCTTACCGGCCGCGACGACGCCCAGATCGCACTGGTGCGTGCCTATGCGCAGGCGCAGGGCCTGTGGCGCGACGCGAGCTCAGCCGAGCCGCTGTTCACCGACACGCTCGAGCTCGACATGAGCTCGATCGAGCCGTCACTTGCCGGGCCGAAGCGGCCGCAGGACCGGGTCCTTCTCGGCGACGTCGACGAGCAATTCAACGCCGAGCTGGATGGCACCTACCACAAGGCGAACGATCCGCGCGTCTCGGTCGAAGGCGAGCAGTTCGACTTCGGCAACGGCGACGTCGCGATCGCCGCCATCACCAGCTGTACCAACACCTCGAACCCTTCGGTGCTCATTGCCGCTGGCCTGGTCGCTCGAAAGGCCCGCGAGCGCGGGCTCAAGCCCAAGCCGTGGGTGAAGACCAGCCTCGCTCCCGGCAGCCAGGTGGTCACGGACTATCTCAACGAAAGCGGGCTCAGCGCCGATCTCGACGCACTCGGCTTCGACCTCGTCGGTTACGGCTGCACGACCTGCATCGGTAACTCCGGCCCGCTTCCCGAGCCGATCAGCAAGGCGATAAACGACAACGATCTCGTCGCTGTCAGCATTCTCTCGGGCAACCGCAATTTCGAAGGGCGCGTGTCGCCCGACTGCCGCGCCAACTACCTCGCTTCGCCGCCGCTGGTGGTCGCATATGCGCTGAAGGGCAGTGTTCGGTCCGACATGGTCAACGAGCCGATCGGAATCGCGTCGAACGGCGAGCCCGTGTTCCTCAAGGACATCTGGCCCTCGAACGAGGAGATCCGAACGCTCATCGACGCGCACGTCCATTCGGACATGTTCCGCCGCCGCTATGCCGATGTGTACAGGGGTGACGAGCGCTGGCAGGCGATCGAGATCACTGGCGGCGAGACATACAGCTGGCCGGCGCTTTCGACCTACATTCAGAACCCGCCCTATTTCGTCGGAATGACGATGAAGCCGACTCCACTCGCGGACATCGAGCGTGCTCGGCCGCTGGCGATCTTCGGGGATTCGATCACGACCGACCACATCTCGCCTGCCGGCGCGATCAAGCCCGACAGCCCAGCGGGCCGCTATTTGCTCGAGCACGGCGTCAGCCGCGGCGAGTTCAATAGCTACGGCTCGCGCCGAGGCAACCATGAAGTGATGATGCGCGGGACCTTCGCCAACATCCGCATTCGCAACCGGATGCTCGACAATGTGGAGGGCGGCTACACGCGCTATGCGCCGACGGGCGAGGTCATGCCGATCTATGATGCGGCCATG
>DASQYQ010000189.1:0-10938 GCA_035639115.1 Sphingomicrobium sp.
CTGGTCGACGCCGATCCGCGACACGAGCGGAAAGATCATCGGCACCTTCGCCATCTATCACCGTTCCGCAGGCCGCCCGACGGACGAGGAACTGGCCGCGATCGGCCTCATTACCGACCACGTGGCGCGGGCCATCACGTCCGCGGGCGACCAGGCGAGGACGCGCCTTGGCGGGACACCCCGCCTGCGGATCGTCGGCACCGAAGATCCGCCCGGGAGCCTGTATGATAAATCCTTGGAGTCGTTGCTTCTCAAGGCGGTCAGGCTCGAAGCGCTTGCGGACGAGTTGCTAAGGCAGGCGGCCAGCGAGTCGAACGAATGCCGAGTCTCGCTGGAAGCGCTGGCGATTGACAGCCGCCAGCTCGCCGACCTCATCCGACGCTCCTTGACGCTAGGAAAGCTGCCTTCGGCGCTCGTTCAGATAAGTCGCTGAAGCGAGGTCCTGCGCGACGTGCCCAAGCGACTTGTAGATCGTGATCTGGCTCTCGTTCTCGCGCCCGGGGATACGGCCGGAAAGGACCTCCCCGATCTCACCCACCACATGCGTATCGTCGACGAGTCCGGAATCGCGCGCGTACGCCAGCTCCGCGGCCTGCGCGAGCACGCCTGGGCGGTAATCGGCGATGTATCGCGCTTTCGCGACCAGGTCGGTGTCGACTTCGACCGGCCCGACATGGCTCGATCCAACCAGGTTGATGTGCGTCCCGGGCTTGACCCAATCGCCGAGCAGCACCGGCTCCGGCGATGAGGTCACGGTGCAGATCACGTCGGCGCGCGACGCTGATTCCTTGGCGTCGAGGACCGGAATGACCTCCCGCCCGAGCTCCTTGCCCATGCGCTCCGCGAACGCTTGAGTCCGGTCGGCTGAGCGTCCCCACAGCAGAATCTCGCGGAACCGCCGGACGAGCGGGACAGCGCGTAGATGGGCCTCGGCCTGGATCCCTGTTCCGAAGATCGCGAGTATTTCCGAGTCGGCGCGCGCAAGCACGTCGGTCGCGACGGCGCTTGCACAGCCGGTGCGGATCTTGGTGATCGGCTCGGCATCGGCAATGCAGCTGACGGCGCCGGTTTCTCCGTCATAGGCGACCACCACCCCCTGATGACGCGATCGTCCGGGCCGCTCCGGATCGCCGAACACGCTGACCAGCTTCGCTCCGAAGGTCGACAGCGCCTGCAGCTCTCCGGGCATGGTCCCGAACATCTCATTCTTTCCGACCGTGAAGATCTGCCTCAGCGGCTGCGGCCGCTCGCCGCTCGACAGCGCGACCATCGCCCGACGCACCGCTTCGATGCAGCCGGGATAATCGAGCAGTTCTTCCACCTGCTCCGAATCGTAAAATTCAATCGCCATGGCGGCACGCTGTACCGCGGGGATCGCGCCGCGAGGAGAGCCTCGAGCCGCTCAGCTTGCCTCGATCGTCAAGGCCTCGCTGTGCCCCAGCCCCTGGCTGTAGTCGAGCACGGACACGTGCCTGCAATCGGCCCTCATCGTCACGACGTCTCCCGACTGCGGCGGCGCAAGATCGGTGAGGTTGGGATGGCGCTCGGCCAAGAGGTCCCACGCGCGGCTCTTTTCCTTGAGGTCGGTCACCTCGTGAGCATGGCAGCCCGCATATACCGCCTTGATGTCGCTGAGCTGCTGCGGCTCGTGGCCGACCGAGATGGAAACGCGGTCGTCGCGGGAGATGTTCTCGAACTTCTGGCTCGTTCGATAGACGAGGAAGTAGAGCGAGAATCCCTGGTTGGCGTAGCCGACCATCGTCGTTTGCGGCCACCCGTCGGGACGAACCGTCGAGATCGTCATGATCCGGTTCGCGTTCAATATTCCAATCGCTGGTTGTTCCATAGCCCGCTCGCCTTTGCACGTACGCCCGGACCCGGCAGATACGTAACATCCCTGATGACGTGCCTGCAGAGGCGACCGAGCGTGCGCGAGAGAGGTTAAGCCTAACGCAGCTTCGCGATCTTCACCCGGTCGAGCTTGGCGCGGTCCTTGACCGATTCCTCGCTCCGGGTAAGCGCCTTGGCGATCGCCTTCAGCGCCATTCCTTTACCCGCCAGCGTGTGCAGCTTTTGGATCTCGTCCTGCCGCCACGGCTGCCGATGCCGTTCGAACCTTTCGCCCATGCCGAAGCCCTCCCGTTCGAGGAGGGCGCATAGCACAAAGCCGGCTCAGTCGCCCTTGTCGCCTTCGTTGCGCGGCTTTTTCCTGTCCGAGCGCCGCTTCACGTCCTGGCTCAGCGAACGCGAGACGTCGTCGGATTCGCCGTACGTGCCGTCCTCGTTGCGACGCTGGAACCTCTTGTCGCCCGGATGGGGCTCGACCAATTCACGCTGACTCATACTTGCCTCCTTGATGAGGCTAAAGCGCGCACGGGCGCAGCGCGGTTCCGAACTAGGGCAGCGTCCGCTCGACGGAAGCAGCGATCTCGAACAGCCGCCGATCCTCGCCCCGCCTTCCGAACAGCATCAAGCCGGTCGGCAAGTCGCCGCCCATCGGCAGCGAAATCGCGCACAGGTCGAAGAAGTTCGCGATTGCAGTGTTGCGGAGCAGCAGGCGGTTGGCCCTGTTGAACCCTTTGGTCGTGGAGATTTCCGCCAAGGTCGGAGCGACGATCGGAGTCGTGGGCAGGACCAGCGCATCCACGTCGGAAAGCGCCAGGTCCATCGCCCTCACCAGCTCATTTCGCTCCTCCAGCATATTGGCATAATCGGAATCCGACACCGCGCTGCCAGTCTCGATCCTGAAGCGGACGATCGGGTCGTACTCGCCGCCCCGCGCCGCAATCGACTCGCGATGGATCCGATAGGCCTCGACAGTCGCGATCGTCGCCGGCGACTGAATTCGAGCCATGTCGTCGAACAGCGGTAAATCCATGCCGGAAAGCAGAGCGCCGGCCTGCCCGAGATCGCGAAGCGTAGCGGCAAATCGCACCGAGACGGTCGCGTCGAGATCCGTGAGCGGGAGTCCTTCCGGAATGCCGAGCCGCAAGCCCGCAAGCGCCACCCTCTCGAGCGGGCGATAGCGCGCGTCGGCCAGCACCGAGTCCGCCTTCACGCAAGCTTCGACCGTCCGCGCTAACGGGCCGACCGAGTCCAGTGTAGGAGACAGCGGAAAAGCGCCCTCAGTGGGGATTCGACTCTTGGTCGGCTTGAAACCGACGACGCCGCATAGCGCAGCCGGGATTCGCGTCGATCCGCCGGTATCCGTCCCGATCGAGATCTCGCACATGTCGTCGGCAACGGCGACCGCCGCTCCGGACGACGATCCGCCGGGAACCCGGGCGCGGTCCGCCGGGTTTCCAGGAGTCCCGTAGTGCGGGTTCGCACCGACCCCGGTGAAGGCGAACTCCGACATGTTTGTCTTGCCGATGATGATCGCCCCGCCCCTCAAAAGCCGCTCGACGACCGGCGCATCTTTCGCAGCAGGGGGCGCAGTCGCCATGATCGCCGAGCCCGCGCGCGTCGGTTCGCCGGCCACGTCGAAGAGGTCCTTGATGCTGACGATGACGCCATCGAGCGGCCCCAGCGACACGCCCGCGAGCGCACGCCGATCCGCGGCATCCGCGGCCTCGCGGGCTGAATCGCAATAGACCGTCAAATATGCGCTCGCGCCCTCGCCTGAGGGATCGCCAATGCGCTCCAGACAACGCTCCAGCCGGTCACGCGCCGCGTCCATCGCAAGCGCCATAGCGCGTTTCGAAGCGACGGCTACTCTAACCGTCGCACCTGCTCCCAAGTCACTTTTGCGGTCTGGAACAACCTTGCCTTGCGCAAGCGCGGCTTTAACCGCCTGCGCCTTCGATGAGGTCCATGAAATTCCGCGCTGCCTCACGCTCTGACTCGGTCGCAAAGACGGCGTCGAGGTCGGGCGCCGAGCCCAGCGTATGAAGCAGCGCCCAAAGAGCGAACCGCTCGCCGGGGTCCTTGGCCAGGCCAAGGTCGACCTTCATATGCTCGGTGCCGGCGCCGAGCGCTTCAGGTGAGACCGCCGCCAGGTCTGAAGTTCCAAAGTAGCGGCGGATCTGATCATTCAAATTCATCGACGTCTCCGGTCCAGGAGCAGTTCGCATTCAATGGGGCCGACGCCGCAACGTCGCAATGGCAGGATCGGCTCGAACGCCGCGATTGCGCGCCATGCAAAAAGGGCCGCCCCAACGGAGCGGCCCTTGTTACTCAAACCTCGATCGGAGCAGGACTTCGACCGAAACTCGTCAGCCGAGCATTTCCTGCTCGAGCTTCTTGGCCATTTCCTCGATGTTCTCGGGCGGCCAGCCGGGGATGTCCATGCCGAGGCGGAGGCCCATCGAGGCGAGGACTTCCTTGATCTCGTTCAGTGACTTACGGCCGAAGTTCGGCGTTCGGAGCATTTCGGCCTCGGTCTTCTGGACGAGGTCGCCGATGTAGATGATGTTGTCGTTCTTCAGGCAGTTGGCGCTGCGCACCGACAGCTCCAGCTCGTCCACCTTCTTCAAGAGGTAGCGGTTGAGCTGGTTGGTGTCGGTCGGCGCTTCCGCCGCCATTGGCACGGCCTGGCCGATCATCGGCGACGTCGGCATTCTGACCTGGCTCTCGTCGAAGTGGACGAACAGCTGCAGCTGGTCCTGGAGGATCCGCGCGGCATAGCCGAGCGCATCTTCCGGAGTGACCGTGCCGTCGGTCTCGATCGTCAGAGTGAGCTTGTCGTAGTCGAGCTCCTGTCCGACGCGGGTGTTCTCGACCTTGTAGGCGACCTGGCGAACCGGGCTGTAGAGCGCATCGACCGGGATCAAGCCGATCGGCGCATCGGCCGGACGGTTGGCCGCGGCAGGCTGGTAGCCTTTGCCGATGTCGACCGTCAGCTCCATGTTGAGCGTCGCGCCCTCGTCGAGGTGGCAGATCATGAGGTCGGGGTTGGTGACCTCGATGTCGCCGGTGGTCGCGATCATCCCCGCGGTGACCTCGGTCGGGCCGGTAGCGGAGAGGTGGAGGCGGCGCGGCCCCTCGCCTTCCATCTTGAGCGCGATCTGCTTCACGTTGAGAACGATGTCGGTGACGTCCTCACGGACGCCGGCGAGCGAGGAGAACTCGTGGAGCACGCCGTCGATCTTGATCGACGTGACGGCGGCGCCCTGGAGCGAAGAGAGGAGCACCCGGCGCAGCGAGTTGCCGAGAGTCATTCCGAAGCCGCGCTCCAGCGGCTCGGCGACGAAGACGGCGCGTCGGCGGCTGTCGCCTCCGCTCTGCTTCTTCTCGAGCGCGTTGGGCTTCTTGAGTTCCTGCCAGTTCTTTGCGTTGACGGCCATTTTAATCCCTTGGCAGTTGGGGGCCTGGACCCCTCAGTTCACATTCATTTCCCGAAGTAGCTACTTCGGAAAATAGTTTTAGACGCGGCGGCGCTTGCTGGGCCGAACCCCGTTGTGGGGGATCGGGGTCACGTCGCGGATCGAGGTGATCGTGAAGCCGACCGCCTGGAGCGCACGGAGCGCGCTTTCGCGGCCCGAGCCGGGCCCCTTCACTTCGACCTCGAGCGTGCGGACGCCGTGGTCGGCCGCCTTTCGGCCCGCGTCCTCGGCGGCGACCTGCGCCGCGTAGGGCGTCGATTTCCGGCTGCCCTTGAAGCCCATCATCCCCGCGCTCGACCAGGCAATCGCATTGCCCTGCGCGTCGGTGATGGTGATCATGGTGTTGTTGAAACTGGCGTTCACGTGAGCGACGCCGGCTGTGATGTTCTTGCGCTCCCTCCTACGGAGGCGCTGTGGTGCCTGAGCCATCGAATTCTAATCCCTAATCCCGTTCGCCCTGAGCAAAGTCGAAGGACGTGTTTCAGCAGCTGACAGAAGAATTACTTCTTCTTGCCGGCGATCGGCTTGGCCTTGCCCTTGCGGGTACGCGCGTTGGTGTGCGTGCGCTGGCCGCGGACCGGAAGACCCCGGCGATGGCGAAGACCGCGGTAGCAGGCGAGGTCCATCAGCCGCTTGATGTTCATCGCGGTCTCTCGGCGGAGGTCGCCTTCGACCGTAAAGTCCTTGTCGATCGCTTCGCGGATGTGAAGCACTTCCTGGTCGGTGAGGTCCTGGACGCGCTTCTCCGGCGCAATGCCGAGCTGCTCGGTGATCTTCTTGGCCGTCGTGCGGCCGATTCCGTGGATGTAGGTCAGCGCGACTTCGACGCGCTTGTTGGTGGGGATGTTCACCCCGGCAATACGAGCCATCTATTACCCTTCTTCAGCTCCACGGGGCGCCAGTCGCCCCATCTCGTCGCTAGGAAAGACCCATCTCCAAACGAAAAGCCGACGCGCGCACGAATGCGCCGCCGGTCAGCCGGTGGATCAGGATGAACAGCAGATAGGAGCGCCCTCTGAGCGAGTCAAGGGCGCGAACCTTCGCCGAGTTCGCCCAATCAAAGCGCGCGCACGAGTGCGCGCTTCGATCTGCCGAGCCGTCCTTCGACCCGACATGGCTGGCCAAATCCAACTTTTCCAGCACAACGTCGTTTGAGGCCCGATGCAGGAACGACGAATCCACCAGATCTTCGCGGTGAGCGTGTCGCTGAAGGGCCTGCATGCGCTATTCGAAATCGTCAGCGGAATCGCGCTCTATCTGACCAGCACCGAGACCATCGTCGGCTGGGCGGTCAGCTGGAGCAACCGCGAGATCGGCGAAGAGAAGCATGACTGGATCGCCTCCCACCTGCTTCGCTTCGCCCAGACCTTCTCGGTCCAGCAGCACGATTTCTTCGCTTTCTACCTGCTTAGCCACGGAATCGTGAAAATCGTGCTCGTCTATGGGCTTCTGAAGGAGAAATTGTGGGCCTATCCGGCGAGCTTCGTCGTGTTCGGAGCCTTCATCATCTATCAGCTCTATCGCTACAGCTTCACGCACGAGATCGCACTCATCGCCTTGAGCATCTTCGATCTGTTCGTCATCGCTCTCGCGGTCCACGAGTACCGCCTGTTGCGGAAGCACCTTCCCACCCACTAAGGCCCGCCGCAGATGAAGCGCCTTACCCTCGCCGGCGGGATCCCTGACGACTTCAGGGGAAGCATTCTCGCGCTCGGCAATTTCGACGGATTTCACCTCGGTCACCAAGCGGTGGTGAGCCGCGCAATCGCGCGCGGCTTCCACGAGCGGCGGCCGGTCATCGTCGCCACCTTCGACCCGCACCCGGTGAAATATTTCAAGCCGGACGTGCCGCCCTTTCGCCTGATGACTCTCGACCAGCGCCAGATTCTGTTCGCCCGCGACGGCGCGGACGCGATGCTGGTGTTCGAGTTCGGCGCCGAGCTCGCATCGATGGACGCGGAGGAGTTCGTCTCGCAAGTGCTTGCGAAGCGGATCGGCGCTACGGGCGTCATCACCGGCGACGACTTCAACTTCGGCAAGGGCCGCCGGGGTGACGCCGCCCTCCTCGCCGAGGTCGGCGCCGAGCATGGTGTCAAAGCCGAAGCGGTGCCGCAGGTCGAGCTCGATGGCGAGCGCATTTCCTCGGGACGAATCCGGGACGCGCTCATCGCCGGCGACACGGCGACGGCGACGCACATGCTCAGCCGCGACTATGCGATCGAGGGCCTCGTCCAGCGCGGCGATGCGCGCGGGCGTGAACTTGGCTATCCGACTGCCAATCTCGAGCTCGGCGACTATCTTCGGCCGAAATACGGGATTTACGCGGTTCGCGTAACGCTGGACGACGGGTCCGAGCATCCCGGCGTCGCGAGCCTCGGCGTGCGGCCGACGTTCGAGCCGGCGCGGGAGCTTCTCGAGGCGCATTTGTTCGACTTCGACGGCGATCTCTACGGCCGGAAGATCGAGGTCGCGCTCCACGCCTACATGCGCTCTGAGCAGAAGTTCGACAGCGCGGAGGCCCTGGTGGCCGAGATGCGGAACGACGAGGCACAGGCGCGCAAGCTTCTCCACCAATAGCCAAGTGCGCGAACGGGTTTGCATCGCGCGAACCGACCGCTAGAGCGCCCAACCAAATGGCCGACGCTCCCAGCAAGACCGACTACAGATCGACCGTCTTCCTTCCGCGCACCCACTTTCCGATGAAGGCCGGGCTGCCTCAGAAGGAACCGGCGATCCTCGGGCGGTGGGAATCGGAAGGCCTGTACCAGCGGATCCGCGACGCCCGAGAGGGTCGCGAGAAGTTCATCTTCCACGACGGCCCGCCCTACGCCAATGGCGACATGCACATCGGGCACGCGCTCAACCATACGATCAAGGACATGGTCGTCAGGACTCAGACCCTGCTCGGTAAGGACGCGCCCTACGTGCCCGGCTGGGACTGCCACGGCCTTCCGATCGAGTGGAAGGTCGAGGAGCAGTATCGCAAGAAGAAGCTCAACAAGGACGAGGTTCCGGTCAAGGAGTTCCGCGCCGAGTGCCGCGCCTATGCCCAGCATTGGGTGGACGTGCAGCGAGAGCAGCTGAAACGGCTCGGGGTCAGCGCGAACTGGGACAAGCCGTACCTGACGATGAACTTCCATGCCGAGGCGACGATCGTGTCCGAGCTGTTCAAGTTCGCCGAGACTGGCCAGCTTTACCGCGGCGCCAAGCCGGTGATGTGGTCGCCGGTCGAGAAGACCGCGCTCGCCGAGGCCGAGATCGAATATGAGGACATCGTCTCGACCCAGATCGATGTCGCGTTCGAGATCGTCGAAAGCCCGGTCAAGGAGCTGGTCGGAGCATATGCAGTGGCGTGGACGACCACGCCCTGGACGATCCCGGTCAACCAGGCAATCGCGTACAATCCTGACGTAAAGTACGCGCTGTTCAACATTCACGGCCGCGACATTCTCGTTGCTGAAGACCTGTGGACAGAAGTCATGAAGCGCTTCGAGGCAGGCGATCCAGAAGCTTCGGGCGGTGGCCAGGGCCGAATCAGCGGAATCTTCCCGGGCTCGGCGCTAGCCGGCACCGTCGTTCGCCACCCGATGCACAAGCTCGGCGGGTTCTTCGCCAAGCCGCGGCCGTTCCTCCCCGGTGACTTCGTCACGACCGACCAGGGCACGGGCCTCGTCCACATGGCGCCGGATCATGGCGAGGACGATTTCGAGCTCTGCCGAGCGAACGGCATCGACCCTGTGTTCGCGGTCGACGCGGGCGGTTTCTACCGGCCCGACTGGCTATGGCTCGGCGGGCAGGGCAGCGTCATCAACGCCAAGTTCAACGCGCCCGACGGACCGATCTGCTCGGACCTGCGCGAGGCCGGCGCGCTGCTCGCCGCAAGCGCGGACTTCCAACACAGCTACCCGCATTCGTGGCGGTCGAAGGCCAAGGTCATTTATCGCTGCACGCCGCAGTGGTTCATCGGCATGGACAAGCCGCTTCGGCACCTCTCGCCGCTGACTCGGGGGGAACAAAGGTGGGAGAATGAGGGCGGCGAGCCGAACGAGGCTCTGGACGAGCGCAAGCCGACGCTTCGCGAGCTCGCAATGAACGCGATCAACGCCACCCGCTTCGTTCCCGAGAAGGGCCGCAACCGGCTCGGCTCGATGGTCGAAGGCCGGCCGGACTGGGTGATCAGCCGCCAGCGCGCCTGGGGCGTTCCAATTGCGCTGTTCGTCGAGAAGAAGACCAGCGAGCTGCTCGTCGATCACCAGGTGAACGAGCGGATCGTGGCCGCGATCGGCGAGAGCGGAGTCGACGCCTGGGATGCCGAGAACGCCGCATATTTCCTCGGCAACCGCAATCCCGACGATTACGAGATGGTCACCGACATTCTCGACGTCTGGTTCGACAGCGGCTGCACGCATGTCTTCACGCTGGAGAGCGGGCACTGGCCCGACGAGCGCTGGCCGGCCGACATCTATGTCGAAGGCTCCGACCAGCATCGCGGCTGGTTCCAATCGTCGCTCCTCGAAAGCTGCGGGACTCGTGGCCGGGCGCCTTACAACGCAGTTCTGACCCACGGCTTCACGATGGACGCCAAGGGCATGAAGATGTCCAAGTCGCTTGGGAACACGATCAGCCCAATCGACCTGATGAAGGAATATGGCGCGGACATATTGCGCTTGTGGGGGCTGTCGGTCGACTTCACCGAGGACCACCGGATCGGGAAGGAGATCCTGGCCGGGGTAGCGGACCAGTATCGGAAGCTGAGGAACAGCTTTCGTTACCTGCTCGGAGCGCTCGATGGGTTCAGCGAGGAGGAAAGGCTCGACGACGTGTCGGCCTATCCCGCGCTCGAACGGTACATGCTTCACCTGACGGCGGCGCTCGACCAGAAGCTCCGCAACGCGGTCGATGACTATGACTTCAACACCTACGTCCGGGCGCTGACGGATTTCTGCAACGAAGACCTGTCGGCCTTCTTCTTCGATATCCGCAAGGACGTGCTCTATTGCGAGGTGAACGCGGAGACGGGCGAGCAGAGCGAGCGTCGGCGGGCGTACCGGACGGTGCTCGATACGCTGTTTCACGCGCTGGTGCGCTGGCTCTCGCCGGTACTGGTGTTCACGAGCGAGGAGGTGTGGGGAACACGCTTTCCGGACTGCGGATCGGTGCATTTGCTCGAATGGCCCGTGGTTCCGCAGGTCGACGCCGACGAGGCGAGATGGGCGAAGCTTCGCGAGCTTCGGGCGAAGGTCACCGAGGCGATCGAGCCGCTTCGGCGCGACAAGGTGCTTGGATCGAGCCTCGAGGCCGAAGTGTGGGTCGAGTCCGACGAGGACCCCGACCTTCTCGCCGAGCTGTTCATCACCTCGACAGTCCATCGCGGCGATGAGATCAAGGTTGCCAAGACGGACAATCACAAATGCGGGCGCTGCTGGCGGCATATGCCGAGCGTTGAGCAGGACGGTGAGCTCGATGAGCGGTGCGAGAGGGTGGTGAATGCATAGGTTTCGCCTCGGGTTCAGCGTTGCGCTGGTCGTTTTCGTTCTCGACCAGCTCGTCAAATGGGCAGTCACCGGGCCGCTCGGCCTCAATGAGATCGGCGACCAGCTGGTGCTGCTTCCGA